>NZ_JBHWEN010000037.1:0-58295 GCF_042734215.1 Kitasatospora sp. NPDC059673
GGGGCGCGGGGGGGCGCCGCGCCCCCCCCCGGCCCCGCCCCCGCAGGACGTCAGGCGTGCGCCCAGGACGGGACGGTGACCAGCGCGACCAGCTGCTCACTGCTGAGCGCCGGGGGGAATGCGGTGACCTGGTGGTCGGGCCCGTACGTCCAGATCTTGGCGGTGACCATGGTGCCGTCGGGGAGCAGCGCGCCCGCGATCCGCTCGGTGCCCTGGGTGTCCTTGGTGCCGTCGGGGCCGGGAACAGGGACCTCCTTGACGAAGCGCAGGGTTCCGTCCGGGGTCTGGCTGAAGCTCCCGTCGAACCCGAAGTTGCGGAACCTGGTGGCCGGTTCGACGGGGAAGCCGCGCTGCCAGCCGTGTTCGACGGAGACCACCAGTTGGCTGGTGTGGCCGCCGAGGGAGACCGTTCCGTGCACCCGTCCCGGGGTTTCCTGCGTGCCCGTGCCCGGGTCGAAGGTGGCCCCGGCGGGCAGCGCGGTGTGCAGGGCGGTGAGCATGGCGGGGCCGCCGACGGGTGCGGCGGGCGGCACGGTGGAGGCGGGAAGGACGGTGAAGGCCGGCCGCCAGGCGTCGGAGGTGGCCACGGCCAGCAGTCGTTCCCGGGTGAGTGGCGGTTGCTCGCGGGCCGGGTGGCCCGGGCGGCCGGAGGCGATCTCGGTGGCGCTGACCATCCGGCCGTCGGGGTCGGCGAACGTCACCGTCCAGCTGCGGTCGTCGCCGTCCCAGCGTGGGGCGGTCGCGGTGGTGACCAGGCGCGAGCCGTCCGGGCGGGTGGCGAGCTCGCAGGTGGCGGTCGGCCGGGCGAGGGTGTCGGGGCACTGCAGGGCGGCGGCACCGTCGCCGAGCGGGGTGGGCAGTCGGTCGATGGTCAGCAGTAGCCGGGCCGGACCGTTGCCGTCGTCGTAGTCCAGCCAGGCCATCGGGGTGTGGCCGGGCTGCAGATCGTCGGGCGAGGTGCCCGAGAGGTCGGTGACCCGGCCGTCGGCGGGCATCAGTGAGCTCAGGGTGTCGGACATGAACGTCTGGCCGACGGGCGTGGCGGCCGGTGCGGGGCGTGCCGGGGAGCGGTCGGGCAGCAGGGCCAGCGCGCACCCGGCCGCGGCGACCAGGGCGAGCGCCGAGGCCCCGGCCGCCCGGCGCCGCCGCACCCGGGTGCGGCCGCGGCGTTCGGCGGCCAGCGCGAACAGCTCGGTGGGCGGTTCGGGGGCGTGCGCGGCGGAGGCCCGCAGGGCGCGGGCGAAGTCCTCTTCGGAAGTCATCGGCATTCTCCGGAAACGGTGCGGAGGGAACGTGCGGCGGGAAAGTGCGGAGGGAACGTCAGGGGAGGAGCTCGCCGAACTGCCCGCCTTGGTGGGCGCGCAGACGGCTCCGGGAGAGACGGAAGGAAACGTCAGGGCCGGACGAGCTCGTCGAACTGCTCGCCGAGGCGGCCGCGCAGGCGGCTGAGTGCGCGGGCGGCGCGGGAGCGAACGGCGCTCGGGGTGAGTCGCAGGGCGGTGGCGGTCTCCTCCACACCCAGGTCCTCCCAGTAGCGCAGGATGAGCACCGCCCGGTCCTGCTGCGGCAGTTCGGCGAGTGCCTGGAGCAGGGTCACGCGCAGCGCGGGGTCGGCGGCGGGCATGGCGGGCGTGGCGGATTCGGCGAAGGTGTCGGTGACGTGTTCGCGGCTGCTGCGCCGGCGCCGGTGGCTGAGGAAGGTGTTGACCAGGACGGTGCGGGCGTACCCGGCCGGGTTCGCCATCCGGGAGACCCGTCGCCAGCTGCCGTAGAGCTTGCCGAGTGCCTCCTGCGCGAGGTCCTCGGCGAGGTGGGCGTCGCCGCCGGTCAGCAGGTAGGCGGTGCGCACCAGGTGGCGGCTGCGGGCGGCGGCGAAGTCCCGGAACTCCGGGGGGCCGCCGTCGGCGCCGGTCGTCGTCGTGCTGTCCATGCCCCTCTAACGCGGTGGGACTTCACTCTTGTCGCACTGTCGAACAAACGCTGATCGATCATTTTTCAGCCGAACGGGGTGTCGGAACGGACAGAACGGGTCAAAGTGTGACGATGCCGTGGTGACCACCACCAGCGAGCCCAGTCAGGCCGCCCCGCCCGTCCTCGACCGGCGGCAGCGGAACGTCGTGTTCGGCACCATCGTGCTCGGCATGCTGCTGGCCGCCCTCGACCAGACCATCGTCGGCACCGCGCTGCCCACCATCGTCGCGGACCTCGGCGGCGCCGCGCACATGTCGTGGGTGGTGACGTCCTATCTGCTCGCGGAGACCGTCACCACGGCGCTGGTCGGCAAGTTCGGTGACCTGTTCGGCCGCAAGGTGGTCTTCCAGGTCTCCGCGATCGTCTTCATCACCGGCTCCTTCCTGTGCGGCCTCGCCACCAACATGACGCTGCTGATCGCCTGGCGGGCCGTGCAGGGCGTCGGCGCGGGCGGCCTGATGGTCACTTCGATGGCGCTGATCGCCGATGTCATTCCGCTGCGCGAACGCGGCAAGTACCAGGGCGCGATCGGCGCGGTGTTCGGTGTCGCCACCGTGATCGGCCCGCTGCTGGGCGGGCTGTTCACCGACCATCTGTCCTGGCGCTGGGCGTTCTACGTCAACGTGCCGATCGCCGTCCTGGTGGTGATCGCTGCCGCCCGTTCCATCCCGGTGGTGCGCTCCGCCGCCCGCCCGGTGATCGACTACCTGGGCATCGTGCTGGTCGCGATCGGCGCCAGCGCCCTTATTCTGGCGACCAGTTGGGGCGGCAACGAGTACGCGTGGAGCTCGCCCGTCATCATCGGCCTGTTCGTCGGCGGTGTGGTCGCGCTCGGCCTGTTCTGCTGGGTGGAGACCCGCGCCGCCGAACCCACCCTGCCGATGCGGCTGTTCCGCAACCAGGTGTTCACGGTCTGCTCGGTGCTCAGCTTCATCGTCGGCTTCGCCATGCTCGGCGCGATGACCTTCCTGCCGACCTTCCTGCAGTACGTGGACGGCGACTCGGCGACCGTCTCCGGCGTGCGGACCCTGCCGCTGGTGCTCGGCCTGCTGATCGCGTCCGTCTTCAGCGGCAACACGGTGTCCAAGACCGGCCAGTACCGGATCTTCCCGATCGTCGGCTCGCTGGTGATGGCGCTCGGCCTGTACCTGCTCTCGCTGCTGAACGCCGGCACCAGCGCCTGGCTGGCCAGCCTCTACATGTTCGTGCTCGGTACCGGCATCGGCCTGTGCATGCAGGTGCTCACCATCGCCGTGCAGAACACCGTCGACTACGCCGACCTCGACACCGCCACCTCCGGCGTCACCTTCTTCCGCACCCTCGGCTCCTCGTTCGGCACCGCCGTGTTCGGCACCATCTACACCAACGCGCTGCGGACCAACCTGGCCGACGGCGTCGCCGCGGCCGCCCGGGCCACCGGTGAGAGCCCCGAGCAGCTCGCCGTCCGCGCGCAGAGCCCGCACGGCGTCCAGGGGCTGCCGCCGGCCGCGGCCGAACCGGTCATCGGGGCGTACGCGGACTCGCTGCACACCGTGTTCCTGTGGACGGTGCCGGTGGCGCTGCTCGGCTTCGTGGTCGCGCTCTTCCTCAAGCAGGTCGAACTCCGCGACTCGGCCCGCGCCACCTGCACCGACATGGGCGAGGGCTTCGCGCAGCCCTCCTCCGGCGACTCCGCCAAGCTGCTCGAACTCTCCGTCGCCAAACTCCTCGGCGGCGTCGGACTGGACACCGCCCGGCAACTCGTTCAATCCTCCGGCACCCGGCTCGACATGGCCGGCGCCTGGGCCGTCATGCAGGTCGATCTGTTCACCCGCAGCGTCGGCCACGCCACCCTCAACCTGATCGCCGCCCGCCGCCGGATCCCCCCGGAGGTCCTCCAGCCGGTGTTCGACCGGATGGTCGCCGAAGGGTTCCTGGAGGCCCACGGGGGTTTCTACGCGCACACCGAGGCCGGCGAGCGGGAAGCCGCGACGATCAACCGCGCCTGGTCCCAGTGGCTGTGCCACCGCCTGGAGCAGGACATCGGCCGCCCCCGCAGCGCCGAACTGCGGGCCGCCGCCGACACCATCGCCAAACGCATGATCGCCGAGGACCTTGCCGAAGGGTTTCCGCAGAGCGGCGCGCCAGCCCGTCTCTGACTGCCCGGCCACGGCGATCGGCCGTCGTTTCATGCGAATGTCGGCCCGCTTGTCTTTGTTTCCCAGGTTTCGAGGCGGTTCGGATCATGCCGCCCCATAAACTGACCCCCATGCTCCTGTACGCCCCCGCGATCTTCTTCCTGCTCCTGACCGCCGTCGGCGTACAGCGCGACCGGCGCCGTTTCAGAAACGCCGTGTACCTCGGACTCGCCGTCACCTTCCTTGCCTTCGCCCTGCTCGTCACCCTCGGCAGGACCGGCTCCGTCTTCGTCGAAGTCTTCCTGATCGCGGTCGTCCTCTCTCCCACCGTCGCCACCCTGGTGCTCTCCGGCCTGCTGATCTCCAACGGTTTCAAGATGATCCGCAAGGAAGGCCGACGGCTCGCCAATCTGCTGTCGCTGCTCTGCGGCCTCGGCATCCTGGTGGTCGTCGCCCTGCTGATCGCCGCCAGCCAGGCCGACTCGCAGATCCTCGCGGTGATCGCCCGCACCGTCTTCCTGCTCGCCTGCTACCTGTCCTTCCTCTTCCTCTGCTTCATCGGATACGCCTACCTGTACGGCCGGCTGATCCCGCGTCAGGACGTGGACTACGTCGTCGTCCTCGGCTCCGGACTGCTCGGCGGCACCCGCGTCCCGCCGCTGCTGGCCAGCCGCCTCGAACGCGGCCGCGCCCTGTACGAGCGCCAGGCCGCGAACGGCCGCCCGCCGCTGCTGATCGTCTCCGGCGGCCAGGGCCCCGACGAACAGCTCCCCGAAGCCCACGCGATGGCCGCCTACCTCACCGACCGCGGCTTCCCCGCCGACCGGATCCTCCTGGAGGACCGCTCCCGCACCACCGAGGAGAACCTCCGCTTCTCCCGCGAGCTGATGACCGCCGCCAACCCCGCCTACCGCTGCATCGTGGTCACCAACAACTTCCACGCCTTCCGCGCCGCCCTCCTGGCCCGCCAGGAATCCCTCAACGGCCAGGTCGCGGGCTCCCCGACCGCCGCCTACTTCTGGCCCAGCGCCACCATCCGCGAGTTCGTCGCCGTGCTCGCCACCCACAAGTGGATCAACCTGACGGTCTGCGGGCTGCTCTCCCTGGTCTCCGTCACCGCTTAGCGATCGGAGCACCGGGCGAAGGGTGGTTCGGGGGCAAAGTTATGCTGGGCGCCTTCACCGTTCAGCGCTCGGGGGATGTCGTGCCGCCCAACAACGCCACTGTCCCGGGGCCTCCGGTGCGGCGCCGCCTGCGGATGCTGCTGGGCGCGGCGGCGGGGGTGCTGCTGCTCGGGCTGGTGCCCGCCGTGCGGCACGGGGCGGAGTCGGCGCTCGGGGCGGGCGGGCCGCGGCTGACGGTGGCGACCTGGAACATGTGCGGGGTGAGCGCCTGGGGCTGCGGCGAGTACGGCGGCGGTGAGCAGAAGGCCGGCGTGCTGCGCTCGCTGGCGAAGGAGCACGGGGCCCGGGTGATCCTGGTGCAGGAGGCCTGCCGGGGCGACCTGGACCGGGCCCGGGCCGGGCTCGGCGCCGACTGGCAGCTCGCCTTCCAGCCGTACGAGCAGGCGGACGCGACGGGCGCCCGCACGCCCGTGGACTGCGGCGGCGGACGAGGCGAGGCGGGCATCGGCATCCTGGCGGCCGCCCCGCTCACGGACATCGCGCCGGTCGCCGCACCCCAGCCCGAGCACGGCCTGCGCCGCGGCATCCTGTGCGCCACCGCCACCGCCGCCGCCGCCACGAGCGGTGCGGGCCTGCGGCTGTGCGTCGCGCACCTCTCGCTGCCGCCCGCCGACCGGTCCGACCGCGCTGCCGAGCTCCGCGACGACCAGCTCTCGGCGCTGATCGAGGCGGCCGGGACGGACGGCTCGGTGTTCGGCGGCGACTTCAACTCCTCGCCGCCCGGCCCGCACTACAAGGACGCCTGGATCTGGCCGGCGGCCTACTTCGACACCGTCCAGGAGTGCGCCCAGCGCGCGCCGGACCAGCGCAGCGGCTTCGCGCCCACCCACGAGAACGGGCTCAAGCTGGACTACCTGTTCACCGCGCTGCCCCGGCACGGCTGCTCCCTGGTGGACACCGGCTTCTCCGACCACCGGGCGCAGCTGCTCAGCGTCGCCGCCGCGCTCTGAGGGGGAGCGTCAACCGCCGTACCGCTGCTGCAAGTCGGCGTCGCGGGCGAGCGCACCGGCCACCACGAAGGTGACCTGGCCGGGCGCCGAGACGCGGCCGTCGGGGGCGGTGGCGCGGACCTCGACGGTGTGTCCGCCGCCGCGCCACTCCCAGGCGGGCTGCCAGCTCCACAGGCCGTCCTGGACGGGTGCGGTGCCCAGCGGGTGCTCCCCGATGGCGAGTTCGACCCGGTCGGCGCCGTCCGGGGCGTAACCGGTCAGCCGGACGGCGGGGCCGGGCACGTAGCTCTGGTCGGCGGGGTCGGTGACGACGGGCGCGGGCAGCGGTGGGGCGGGCTCGGTGACGGTGAGGGTGTGCTCGGTGCGGGTGCTCTGCTCGCCGTCGGCGGCGACGCCGAACAGTTTGAGGGTGTACTGGCCGGCTTCCCAGGGGAGGGTGAAGCGGCGTTCCCAGCGGCCCGCGGCGTCGGTCGGCCCGGAGCCCATGTACTTGCCGCTCAGCCAGATGCTGACCCGCGCCGCGCCGGGGGCGTGGCCGCCGATGGCGACGGCGTGCCCGGGGACGGTGGTTCCGGGCGCGGGGAAGTCGACCCGGGGCGGGGGGAAGCGGTCGGTGCCGGCGAGCAGCGCGTCGATCGCGGTGGTGTCCCGGTCGGGTTGTTCGCCGCCGGTGCGGACCTGGCCGAGGCGCGGGGTGATGCCGGCGACGAGCAGGTTGAGCAGTGCCATGACGGACGGCAGGGTGCGCGGGGTGACGGTGTTGTGGCCGGTGATCAGCGGGGAGTCGTTGTACACCAGGTGGAAGCTCGGGTAGTCGCGGAACAGTTCGACGAACGGGGCGAGCTGGCGCGGGTAGTGCTCGTCCTGGGGCGAGGTGACGAGGTAGACGTTGGTGTGCCGGTACGGGGTGGTGGCGACCAGTTCGGGCAGCACCGCGTCGAGGACGGCGACCTTCTCGGGCGTCACCTGCCCCATCATCAGGGCGGCGGTGGCGGGCCGGTGTTCGTACAGGTCGGTGCCGACGAGGAACTGCGGGACGACGGCGATGACGTTGCCGTAGCCGTGCCGCAGCGCGAACTGGAGGGCCGCGGTGCCGCCCTTGGAGCCGCCGAACATGGTGACCTGGTCGGCGGTGAGGCCGAGGGCGTGGACGAACCTGGCGATGAGCGCGGCGACGGCGTGCTCGACGCCGAAGTCCATGTTCCTGCACAGGTAGTAGGTGTTGCCGCCGTCGAACCGGTCGCGGATCCACAGGATGTTGGCGCGGACCTGGTCGAGGACGCCGTTGGAGAAGCCGTAGTCCTGCGGGGCGGAGAAGTTGGCGAACACCACGACGAGGTGCCGGGTGCCGTTGCGGGCGTGGCTGAACCGGTACTCGACGGGGACGGGCCCGCTCGCGTCCCGGCCTTCGACGACGGGGCGGGTGCGGGACTTGTCAGACACGGTGGGGGTCCGTTCCTCTGCGCATGTGCTGCAGGTCGCGGAGCCGGGCGGCGGCTCCGTCGGGGTCGGTGGGGGCGGTGAGGCCGGCGGGCAGCGGCCAGGGGACGCCCTCGAAGGTGTCGTGGACGCCCGGGTCGTGCCGGGGCCCGGCCGCAGGGGCCGGCGCGTCGAGGTCGCCGCCGGCGATCAGCAGCCGGTCGGCCAGCCGGGCGGAGGCGCGGCCGTCGTCGAGGTCGCAGTAGTCGTGCTGGAAGCGCCGGTAGCGCTCGGCGTAGCGGGCCCGCACCCCGTCGGCGTGGCGGATCGCGGTGATCAGCTGGGCGGACTCGGCGAGCAGCGGCCCGGGGGCGCTGGTCTCGAAGTCGAAGTAGAAGCCGCGCAGGGTGTCGCGGTAGTGCTCCAGGTCGTAGGTGAAGAACAGGATGGGCCGGCCGGTGTTGACGAAGTCGAACATCAGTGAGGAGTAGTCGGTGATCATCACATCGGTGATCAGCGACAGGTCGGCCATGTCGGGGTAGTCGGAGACGTCGTGGACGAAGCCGTCGCCCGCGCCGGGGACGGGGTCCACGACGTTGGGGTGGCGGCGGACCAGCAGTACGTGGTCCGCGCCGAGCCGGGCCCGGGCGTCGTCCAGGTCGATCCGGAAGTCGAGCTTGTACCGGCCGGGCGCGTAGTACTGGTCGTCGCGCCAGGTGGGGGCGTACAGGACGACCCGCTTGCCCTCGGGGATGCCGATCCGGCGGCGGATCGCGGCGGCACGGTGCCCGGTGCCCGGGCGGCGCAGCACGTCGTTGCGCGGGTAGCCGCATTCGACGATCTCGCCGGGGAAGCCGAAGGCGCGGCGCAGGATCGGGGTGGAGAAGGTGTTCGGGGAGACCAGCAGGTCCCAGTTCTCGACCTCGGTGGCCAGGCGTTCCAGGTAGCGCTTGTCGGCGAAGTGGACGGCCTCGATGTCGTGGCCGATCTTCTTCAGCGGGGTGCCGTGCCAGGTCTGCACGACGACCTGGCCGGGGCGCTTGCGGAACCAGTCCGGCAGGTGGTTGTTGGCCACGATGTAGCGGCTGGTGGCGAGCGCCTCGTACCACTCGGGCGACCACATGCGCACGGCGCGGGCCGTGTCGGGGACGTCCACCTGGTCGTCCCTGACCACCCACAGGTGCTCCAACGGCACGCGGCGGCGCACCAGTTCCTCGTGGACGGCGCGCGGGCTGTCGGAGTACTGGGTGCCCTTGAAGGCATCGAACAGCACGGCGGGCCGGACGGGCTGCTGGCGGGCGGCGGGGTAGGCCTTGGTGCGCAGCAGCTTCTGCCGGTAGGGGCCGCGGGCGTGGTCGGGCATCGCGGAGTGGACCTGGAGCGAGAGCCGGTCGTAGCTCTCGGCCTGGATCTCGTAGCCGCGCCCGTCGCTCTCCACGGCCTGCGGGAGGCCGGGGATGACGTCCTGCTCCAGCTTGAGCATCAGGTCGGGCAGGCGGTCGGCCGGTGCGGTGCGGGCGGGGTCCTGGCGGCGCAGGTAGAGGTCCCAGCGGCCGGCGGCGAGCGGGACGGTGCCGGCCAGGGTGCGGATCCGGGCGGGGGCGAAGCGGGCCCGGAAGTGCTCGCCGATCAGGTCGAGCGGGACGACGCGTTCGGTGCCCTGGGCGCGCGAGCGCAGCACCAGGTGGACCTGGTGGCGCCGCTCGGCGGGGACCAGGTGCAGGGCGGGGTAGCGGCCGACGAGCTCCAGGGTGCCGTCGTCCTCCCAGGCGTGGCGGGTGACCAGCGGGAGGGTGGCGCGCTCGAACAGCACCAGGTAGCCGGAGCCGTTGCGGTGGACCACGAGTTCGCGGTCGCCCTCGGCGGTCTGCAGGCTGCCGGGGAGGCGGTGGTGGCCGTCGGGGGTGTTCTCGGCCATCACCGGATACATCGTCAGCTTGCGTCCGGCGACGTGGAAGGTGGTCTTCCAGCCGTTGGCGCCGAGGTCCCAGGACTGCGGAACGGCCTGGTCGGCGCCCTCGCCGCGGTGCGCGGGCACCAGGGAGCGCAGCGGGACGCGGACGGTGAAGGTGCACCAGCCCTCACCGCCCGGGGTGAAGTGGACGGGAGCCTGGGTGCGGCCCGCGCCGCCGAGGCTGACCAGGCGCAGCTCGCCGCTCTCGGGGACGCTGGGGCCGAGGTGGACGCCGCGCAGTTCGAGCCGGTCGCCGACGATGCGGTGGCCGGTGATCCGGCAACGGACCACCTCGACGCGGAGCTTGAGCCGGTTCTGCACGAACAGCGGCAGCACCCGGGTGTTCTTGTCGACATACCGGTACGGCGGGTTGGCGGCGCTGCCGACGCTGCCGCGGTCCAGGCCCCGGTAGCGGAACAGGCCGCGGCTGAGCACGCCGGCGGCGACGTCCCAGGTGCCTTCCACCCACTGGCCCTTCTGCTTGAGCCGGTTGGTGTCGAAGCTCGCGCTGAAGCCCGACCAGTCGTAGCAGTAACGGTTCTGGTTGGAGTGCTCGGTGGCCTGCGGGGCGTACACGGTGCGGGTGGGGACCAGCAGCATCCGGTCCTGCTTGGTGTTGCGCAGGGCGAGGGCCTTGACCGACATGTGCCGCTTGTGGACGTTGACGAAGCGGATGTAGGCGCTGCCGGAGAGCTCCAACCGGTCGCCGTCCCAGCGGACTTCGCCGATCGAGCCGTGCAGGGACAGCTCCTTGCCGAGCCGGTACGCCTTGCGGCCGATGCCGACCCGGCGGTCGCCGAGGTGCGGGTACTTGAGGTAGCGGTGGAAGCGGCGCTGGACCGGCATCGGGCCGCCGCGCCGCTCGAACTCGACCACGTCGAGCAGCTCCTGGAGCTTGCGGCGGCGCACCAGCAGCCACTTCACCCGGGCCTCGGCGGGCAGTTCGTCGATCAGGTCCTCGCCGGCCTCGTCGAGGAACTCGTTGGTCCACTGGACGAAGGAGAGCCGGTACTCCTCGTCGCCGTCGGGCAGCGCCTTCAGGTGGAGCATCAGGTCGGAGGTGAGGCAGGCCAGGTCGTACTTGCGCTTGGACTCGGCGAAGCTCTTCGAGCGGTGCTGCCCGAGGAAGCGGCTGACGGACAGCACGGCGGAGACCCGGTCGCGCAGGTTGTCGATCTCGTGGTGGCGCTGGGTGATGGAGGGCGCGGCGTTGCCCTCGCGGCGGCGCCAGTAGTAGACGACGTCGGTGATGGTGTCGACCTTGGCCGCCCGGAAGTGGGCGAACATGTTGACCCAGGAGTCCTCGTACAGGACCCCTTCGGGGAACTCGATGTAGTAGTAGTCCCAGAAGCTGCGCCGGAACAGCTTGTTCCACACCGTGCGGTCGTAGATCAGCTTCTCGAACCTGGTGATGTGGGTGCCGCGCCGGTTGGCCTCCATCGGGCCCTTGTGCAGCGGAGACTGCCACTTCCTGGTGGAGTTCATCATCTGCACGTTGCCGGAGACGAAGTCCGAGCCGGACTCCTCCAGGGTGCGCAGCAGCGTCTCGTAGGCGTGCTCGGGCACCACGTCGTCGCCGTCGGCGAACACCAGGAACTCGGCCTCGGGGTGCAGTGCGCGCAGGCCGGTGTTGCGGGCGTGGCCCGGGCCGTTCGCGTCCTGCCGGATCAGCCGGAACCGCGCGTCCCGGGCGCACATCGCCCGCGCGATCGCGGTGGAGCCGTCGGTCGAGCCGTCGTCCACCAGGATCACCTCGAAGTCGCGGAACGACTGCCGGGCGATGGACTCCAGGCATTCGGCGAGGTACATCTCGACGTCCTGGAACGGGACGACGACGCTCAGCCTCGGTCGGTGGGCACGCACGGGATCCGCTCCTCCGTCAGCCTGCGGTGGCCGGGACGGGCTTGTCCTCGCGCAGCGCCTGCCAGAGCTTCTGCGCGCGGGGCTCGTCGGCGACCACCCGGTTGTGGTCGATCCGGTCGGTGACCACGGGGAGCAGCACGGTCTTCATCCGCTCGGGCTGCAGGCCCTTCATGCTCTGCGCGAAGTCGAGCAGGCCGCTCAGCGAGCCGAGGTCGGTGTCGGTGGTCAGCGCCTTGGTGGCCGCGTTCGCCACCCCGTACGCCTTGGTCGGGCTGGAGAGGGTGCCCTTGCGCTGGAGCTGGGAGAGGACGGAGAGCAGGAACTTCTGCTGCAGGCCGATCCGGCCGAGGTCGCTGCCGTCGCCGATGCCGTGCCGGGTGCGGACGAAGGCGAGCGCCTGGGTGCCGTCCAGGGTGTGGGTGCCGGCGGGCAGGTGCAGGCCGCTGTACTTGTCGTCGATGGCGACGTCGGTGGTGATCTCCACGCCGCCCATCGCGTCCACGAGTTCCTTGAACCCGGCGAAGTCGATCTCGACGTAGTGGGTCATCCGCAGGCCGGTGATGGTCTCGACGGTCTTCACCACGCAGGCCGGACCGGCCGTGGTGTAGACCGAGTTGAACATCACCCGGGGCGCGGCCGGGATCTGCTTGCCGTCGGCGGTGGTGCAGGCCGGCCGGGCCACCATGGTGTCGCGGGGGATGCTGACCACGGTGGCGTTGACGCGGCCCTGCGGTATGTGCACCAGCATCGCCGTGTCCGAGCGGGCGGTGCCGCCCACATCGCCGCCCGCCAGCTCGCCGTTGTCGCCGCTGCGGGAGTCCGAACCGAGTACCAGGATGTCCTGCGCGCCGGTGGGCAGTGCGGCCGGCCGGTCCTCGCCGAGCACCTTGTCGATGTCGACGGTGTCGAGGTTGCCCTCCAGGTGGCGGTACATCCACAGCCCGGTACCGCCGACGGCCAGACCGAGTGCCAGCACCACGCCGCCGCCGATCAGCAGAACCCGCCGACCCCGGCGACGCGGCTTCGGCCGCCGGCCCGGGGCGGCGGCAGCGTCGGTCTTGGGTCCGGCCGACACGCCGTCGGTCTGCGCCATGGATCGAGCATCCTCCCAGTTCACGGGCTACGGTGCGTGCCCGGAGGGGTCATGCTCTCACGGTGTTTTTCATGGCCTGTTGGTTTTTTGATCACAGACCGATACCGACTCTTTGCGTTTCCCTCACATCACGCTCCGTGACTGTGCGCCTTTCTGCTCCTACGGAGGGTGACATTTGATGATGTGGCGTCAAGTGGCCGAGAGACTCCCAAGCTTGACTGAGGGTCGGCTGGCGTCAGGGGCCGGTGTCCGTGGCGACGAAGGTGTACGCGCCGAGTTCGAGGAACAGGGCGTCCGCGAGTTCCGGCACGCCGGTGAGCGGGACGGCGAGTCGCCGTTCCAGCGCTCCGGGATTGTTGGTCACCGGGTTGTAGGCCCGCAGCACGATCCGGGCGTCGCACGGGAGGGGCTGGTCGAACCGGACCACGACCGTGACGGTGCCGGAGTAGTTGGCGGGCAGCAGGATCGAGCGCGTGTACCCCTCGTCGGTACCGGGCGAGTAGACCTGCGCCGTCAGGCTGAACGGGGCCTGCTGGTCGGTGTTGGAGAAGGTCGCGGTGCCGTCCGGCAGGTCGGTGCCGGAGATTCCGAAGACGAACCGGGTCGGGGTGTTGTTCAGGTTGCAGATCGCCAGGTTGGCGAGGACGTAGCTGGTCTGCCGGCACGGGATCACGTCGATGTTGCGCCAGCCGACGTTGGGGTTGTACCTGACCCAGTTCAGGTAGTCGACGAGCGAGCTGAAGGTGGGCAGCGTCGCGGACATCGGGTGGGCGGGGGTGTCCACGGTGGTGATCGTGCAGTAGTGGCCCGGCGGTGTGTCGCTCGGGAAGAGGAACGCGGATCTGCTGACGCAGATCTTCCCGGGCGGGATCTCCCTGGAGCCGCCGCGGACGGTGAACGGCACGCTGGTGCCGCCGCCCTCCGCGGGGATCGGGGTCCAGGCCCGCGGGTCCAGGAGCAGCCCGCCGGGGGCGAAGTAGAGCCTGACGTTGCCCGAGCTGGGGCAACTGGTCCGCAGGTTCTTTCCGCGGACGTAGATGCGGTTGAGCCTGCCCTGCACGATGGGATGGCGAATTCCGAGGTCCGGGCCGTTGTAGCTGGACTCCAGCAGGTCGAAGTCGAGGATGTCGCTGCCGAAGGGGACGATGTCCGGGGACTCCCAGACCGGGTCGGCGGTGGGGGTCTGTCCGAGGTCCTGGAAGTTGTCCCGGACCAGGATGTCGTCCCAGCTGGCGGCTGCGTTCATGGTTCCTCCCGAGAGTCTTCGCGCCGACGGGCATGCGTCGGTCTCGCGCGGGCGGGCAGGCAGTCTTCGGGGTGGCCGGGACGGCGAATGCACCCGTTCGGGGGAACGTCCCGGTGCAGCAAATGTACGTTCCCGAACCATTCGGCCCAATCCATCGGACGAGTGAACGTGCGTCACGCGCGGCTGACGGGTCCGAGGTGCCGTCAGAGGCCGGCCGGCACCATGGCCCCCGGCGCCGCCACGCCCGCCTCGGGCGCTACGGCAGTTCGGGACGCACCAGCGCCCGCGCGAAGGGCTCGCCCGTGCGCCGGGCGTGGGTCATCCGCTCGCGCACCTCGCCGAGGGTGCGCGGGCGGTAACCGGGGCCGCCGCAGCAGCCCTTGTGGAAGCGGATTCCGGCGTTCAGCAGGACCGACAGGGTCCGCCAGGCGGCGGTGTCGCGCCGCCGGGGTGCGGCGAAGGCGGAGCCCACGTGGATCAGCGGCTCGGCGCAGCGCGGGCAGCGGCGGTCGTGCCGCTCGTACAGCTCGCGGTAGGGCTGCTTCCAGGAAGCGCGGCAGGGCAGGCAGACGTAGGAGGTTTTGACGGAGGGCATGGCGGTCAGGGTAGGGCCCGCCGGGCGGCGGGCTCGACCGGATTTCCCGTCAACGGGCGTGCGAGGGAGGAAAGTTACCAGGTGAAGGGGGATACCCCCGCGCCGAGGCGGGTGGCGGTCAGGCACTGGCGCAGGCGGCGGTAGGCGTCTCCGTCGAAGTGGCCGGCCCGGGGGTGCAGGACGGTGGCGGCGGACAGCGCCACCGCGTCGGGGAGGATCGCGGACCAGCCGGCGTTGCCGGACAGGCCGGCGGCGAGGGCGGCGACGGCGGAGTCGCCGGCGCCGGTGGGGTTGCCGGTGACGGGGGAGGCCGGGGCGCAGCGCCACGCGCCGTGGGCGTCCACGGCGAGCAGGCCGTCGGGGCCGAGCGAGGCGAGCACGGACTCGGCGCCGCGGCGGAGCAGGGTGCGGGCGGCGTCGTGCGGGTCGGGCAGGCCGGTGGCGGCGGTGAGTTCGGCGGCGTTCGGCTTGATCGCGGTGGGGCGGGCGGGCAGCGCGGCGAGCAACGCGGGGCCGTCCGCGTCGAGCACCACGGGGATGCCGAAGCCGCGCCCAAGGGTGACGAGTTGGGCGTAGCCGTCGGCGGGGGCGCCGGGCGGGAGGCTGCCGGAGAGGACCAGGACGGCGGCCTGCGGGAGATGGCGTTCGGTCTCGGCGAGCAGGGCGTCCCACTCGGCGGCGGCGAGCACCGGGCCGGGCTCGTTGAACATGGTGGCGTCGGCGGTGTCCACCACGGCCACGGTGCGGCGGGTGTCGCCGGCGACCGGGACGGCGGCGTGGTCGAGCCCGGCGGCGGCGAGTTCGGCGCGCACCGCCTCGCCGGTGGGGCCGCCGAGCGGCAGGACGCAGCGGGCCGGGTGGCCGAGCGCGGTGAGCACCCGGGCCACGTTGACGCCCTTGCCGCCGGCCTGGGTGGCCGTCCCGGTGATCCGGTGGCTGGTATACGGGCGGATGTGGGGGACGGAGTAGGTGACGTCCAACGCCGGATTCGGTGTGACGGTGAGAATCATGAGGGACGCCCCGAGAAGACTTGGCTGACTGAAAGTGCTTGATCATAGCCATGTTCGAGCAGCTTCGAGCATCCCGGCCGGTGAACGTGAAGCGTCACTTGAGCAACCGGGACAGCCGCCGGTCGGCCAGCACCCGTCCGCCGGTCTGGCAGGTCGGGCAGTACTGGAGCGAGGAGTCGGCGAAGTTCACCGAGCGCACCGTGTCCCCGCACACCGGGCAGCGCTCGCCCTCCCGGCCGTGCACCGCCAGACCGGCCCTCTTCTCGGCCTTCAGCCCGCCGGCCGGGGCCGCCCGCAACCGCTCCAGGGCGCGGCCGAGTTCGTGCCCGATGGCGGCGTGCAGCCGGGCCAGCTGTCCGGCGTCCAGGGAGGCCGCCAGCGCGTAGGGGGAGAGCTTGGCGGTGTGCAGGATCTCGTCGGACCAGGCATTGCCGATCCCGGCCAGCACGCTCTGGTCGGTGAGGAAGGTCTTCAGCCGGTGCCGGGCCCCGGCGGCGAGGGCGGCGAGCTGCTCCGGGGTGAGAGTGAGCGCGTCGGGGCCGAGGCGGGCGATGCCGGGAACCTGCCGAGGGTCCGTCACCACGTAGGCCGCGAGCCGCTTGGTGGTGCCCTGCTCGGTGAGGTCGAAGCCGCTGCCGTCGTCCAGCACCAGCCGCAGCGCGAGCGGACCGCGGCGGCTCGGCGGCTTGGCGGGGAAGGACTCGCGCCGGTGCACCCAGCCCGCCCGGGCCAGGTGCACCACCAGGTGCGGGCCGCCGTCGGTGGCCAGGTCGAGGAACTTGCCGTGCCGGGTGACGCCGCTGACGGCCCGTCCGGTGAGCGCCTGTACCGGCGGGTCGAAGGTCTTCAGGGCGGGGATCGACAGCACGTCCACGCGCTCCAGCACGCGTCCGGCGCAGAGGGCGGTCATCCACTCGGCGAGCGCCTGTACTTCGGGGAGTTCGGGCATCCGCCCAGTCTGGCCCGGCCCCCACCGGGCGGGCCACCGGGGCAGTGGTCGATGGGCGGGGCCGCACGCTAAGTTGTCTGAACAAGTGGACGGTCGGGGAGCTGTCGGAGGGAGACGCGGACGGCAGCGGGGTACGGGCCTAGGCCTCCGCCGGTGGCTACATCGCCTGGATGTTCCTCCTCCAGGGCCTGGCCGTCCTCGCCGCCGTCCTCGCCGTCCGCGGCCGCACCCTGCTGCCCGCCATGCGCGAGGGCCGCACCGCGGCGGTGGCCGGCGGCCTGATGTCGCTCACCGCCTACGGCCTGGTGGTGTGGGCCCAGACCGTCGGCGACCTGCCCACCATCGCCGCCCTGCGGGAGACCTCCATCGTGATCGCCGCCCTGATCGGCACCCTCGTCCTGCGCGAACGCCTCGGCACCCTCCGGCTGGCCGCCAGCGCCACCGTCCTGACCGGCATCGCGCTGCTGGAGTTCGCCTACTGACGGTCTCGTGGGTGGGGCGGGCCGGCGCAGGAGCGCGCGGTGGCCCACCTGGACCACTGGCCGCCGGGCGCGGGCAGCGCGGGGCCGCCGCCGAGGGTGGTGAGGACGGCGGCGGCGTTCGGGGCACGGAAGAACTCGAGTTCGGACACCGGTTCAGCCGGAGAGGCAGCAGTACAGGTGCTGCTCGGCCTTCTTGGCACGGCGGGCGAGGACGCCCAGGCGGTGGATCAGCTGGAGGAGTTCGGCGGTCGGCAGGGGCCGGAGCTCCTCGGCGCGGGCCCAGCGGGCGGCGAGTTCGGGCAGCCGCTTGCGCTCGATGGTGGCGAGGGCGTCGCGGGTCTCGTCGGACAGTTGCACCACCCAGGGCCCGGTCATCCAGGGGTCCTCCTGGTCGATCTCGGTGACCGGCCCGTCCCCGGTCACCCAGGGCTGCGGTCCGGTCGGCCAGATCGACCGGTCGGGTGCGCCGCCGGCCTCGAACTCCTTCGTTTCGATGGCGGCGACCAGCCGGCGCAGCACCGTGGTCGGGTCCACCCGCTTGGCCCGTACGGATTCGAACGACTCGGCGGGCTTGGCCTCCTTGTCGGCCATCACCGTCCGCACGGCCGTCTCGTCGGCGGCCCGGAAGTAGTCGGTCTGAAAATCAAGGTCCAGGATCATGTCGCACGCTCCCCTCGCTCGGCAAGATGCCCAGTGGACCACGGCGAACGGACGCTTGGATACCGGGCCTCCGGTTCGCCGCCGTCCTGTGATCTGCGAGCCACCCCCGGGGCGCTTGCCGGCCAGGTGACGGAGCGGAGAGCGGGCCGTGCCGACGTCCCCGCACTGGGCGTCGGCGCGGCCCTCCCGGTCAGTAGTTGCCGGGGATGTTCGCGGCCCGGCAGGCCTGCGCGAACTGCGGGGTGCAGATCTCGTCGGCCTTGTACAGGCCGGCCGCGACGATCGTCTCGGCGACCTTCGCCTTGGTGACGACCACCGGGCTGAGCAGCATGGACGGGATCTGGCGGCCGCCCGAGTCGGTCATCGTGGCGGCCACCGAGGTGACGTCGATGCCCTTGACCAGGTAGACCGCCATGTTGGCGGCGGCCTCGGCCTCCGGCTGGTACGGCTTGTAGATGGTGTAGGCCTGCTCGCCGGTGAGGATCCGTCGGACGGCCTCCAGCGAGGCGTCCTGCCCGCCGACCGGGACGTCGGTGCGCCCGGCCTTGTGCAGCTCCTCGATGATCGCGCCGGCCATGCCGTCGTTGGCGGAGTAGACGGCCTGGAAGCCGTTCTTGCCGAGCCTGTTGATCGCCTCGTTGACCTTGGCGGCGGCCACCTCGGGCTTCCACTCGCCGGACTGCTCGTAGGCGATCCGCTTGACCTTGCTGTCCAGCGCGTGGTGCGCGCCGGCCTTGAAGTCGGCCGCGTTCGGGTCGGCCTCCGAGCCGTTGATCATCACGACCTCGGCGCCGGCCGCCTTGTTGCCCAGCGCGTCCAGCAGGGCCTGGCCCTGGAGTTCGCCGGTGCGCTTGTTGTCGAAGGAGATGTACGCGGCGACATTGCCGGCGGCCAGCCGGTCGTACGCGATGACCTTGGTGCCCTTCTTGGCGGCCTGCTCCACCCACGGGGCGGTGACGGCGGCGTTCACCGGATCGAGCAGGATCACCTTGACGCCGCGGGCGAGCAGCGCGTCGAACTGCTGCTTCTGCGCCGTCTCGTCGCCGTCGGCGTTGGCGTAGTCGACGGTGCACTTGGTGCACAGACCGCTGACCTGGGCCTCGATCAGCGGCTTGTCGAACGCCTCGTACCGGGTGGAGGAAGCGCGTTCGGGCAGCAGCAGGCCGATCGCCTGGCTGCCCGAGGACGAGGGTTTGTCGCTTCCGCAGGCGGCGAGCGACATCGTCATCGACACGGCGGCCGTGCCGATGACGAGTCGACGCGTCATCGAATTCATGGTGGGTGGTGCCTCCCTGAGAGCGCCGCGTCGTTGCGGCGAGAGTGAAGGGGAGTCAAGCCCACCCATCATTTGTCGTCAAGAAGTAAATCATTGGTCAGGGTGGTGGGATCAAGTCGTTACCTTCTTGAAGAATTGCCGGACGGTTGGTCTGCGGAGCTTTCAGCGCTCGTTGCGGGCCACCAGGAACACCCCGCCGACCACTATCGCGCCGCCGAGCAGGATCGGCCAGGTCAGAGCCTCGGAGAGGAACAGCCACCCGAGGAACACGGCCACCACCGGATTGACGTACGCGTAGGTGGCGACCAGTGGCAGCGGTGCGCGCTGAAGCAGCCAGGCATAAGACGTGAACGCGACGATGGAGCCGAACAGCACCAGGTACCCCAGCCCCACCCAGGACGCGGTGGACACCGCCGCCGGATCGAAACCGCCCGGCTCGCCGCGCAGGAACGCCAGCGCGAACGCACCCACCGCGCCCGCCAGCATCTCGTACACGCTCGCCACGAACGGGTCGGCCGGCATCGGCAGCCGGCCCGCCAGCACCGAGCCGAGCGCCCACACCACGGCGCCGACCACCACCAGCAGCAGCCCGGTCAGCCCCACCTGGCCGGTCAGGCCCGGCGCGGTCAGCACCGCCAGGCCCACCAGGCCGAGCAGCACGCCCGCCAGCGTGGCCGGGCCGGTCCTGGTCCCGAACGCCCGGCGCAGCAGCACCACCCACAGCGGCACACTCGCCACCATCAGCGCCGCCAGCCCCGACGGGACGGTCCGCTCCGCCAGCACCACCATGCCGTTGCCGCCGCACAGCAGCAGCACGCCCACCAGTGCGGCGGAAGCGAAGTGACGCCACGTCACCCAAAGGGTCCGGATCCCCCGGCGGGCCGCCAGCCCCGCCGCCAGCAGCACCGAGGCCGCCGCGAACCGCAGCGCGCCCGACAGCAGCGGCGGCATGGTCTCCACCACCACCCGGATCGCCAGATAGGTCGATCCCCACACCACGTACACGATGCCCAACGCACCCCAGACCGCCGCCCCCAGCCCGGCCGGGCGGGTGCCGGAGCGGGGCGAATCGGCCGACGAGGCGGGGGATTTGACGGGGGGTGAGGCGGGGGACGCGTCGGGGATCGAGCCGGGGGATGAGCCGGGTCGCGGACAGTCGGGATCGGCGGCGGGCTGCGGAGAGGTCGCGGACATGTGCGTCTCCTTCTCTTACTCCTGACAGGGGTTCGGCGGAATGACACCACACTCCGCCCGCGCCCGGCAGGGGGTTTCAGCAGCCGATACGGGCAGAAGCCCGATCGCGCACGCCGGGCAGGGCCGACCGGATGAACCGGCGCACCACCGCACCCCCAACCGGCCCCACCCCGGCCGCCGCGGATGGTAGGCATGGGGGCGGCCGAGCGCAGCCGACCCGAGGAGCGGCCGCATGGCATGGTTCGCCGCCCCCGAGTACCGGCTCGCCCGCGAGCTGTTCCTGCGCCTGCTCGCCCTCGTCTACCTGTGCGGATTCCTCGCCGCCGCACGCCAGTTCCGCGCCCTGCTGGGCAGCCGCGGCCTGCTCCCGATCCCGCGCTTCGTCGCCCGCGTCCCACTGCGCCACGCCCCCAGCCTGTTCCACTGGCACTACAGCGACCGCCTCTACGCCACCGTCGCGTGGACCGGCGCCGCGCTCGCCGCCGCGCTACTCGCCGGAGCGGCGAACCAGGTGCCGCTCGGCGTCGCGATGGCCCTGTGGGCACTCCTCTGGGCGCTCTACCTGTCGATCGTCAACGTCGGGCAGACCTGGTACGCCTTCGGGTGGGAATCCCTGCTGCTCGAAGCCGGCGCGCTCGCCGTCCTCCTCGGCAACGCGGCCACCGCGCCGCCCGTCCTCGGCATGTGGCTGCTGCGCTGGCTGCTGTTCCGCGTCGAGTTCGGCGCCGGACTGATCAAATGGCGCGGCGACGAATGCTGGCGCAAGCTCACCTGCCTCTACCACCACCACGAGACCCAGCCCATGCCCGGCCCGCTCAGCTGGTTCTTCCACCACCTGCCCCGGCCCCTGCACAAGGTCGAGGCCGCCGCCAACCACTTCGTCCAACTCGTCGTCCCCTTCGGCCTGTTCCTTCCGCAGCCGATCGCCTCCGACGCCGCCCTGCTGATGATCGCCACCCAGCTGTGGCTGATCGCCTCCGGCAACTTCGCCTGGCTGAACTGGCTCACCGTCGCCGTCGCCCTCGGCGCCCTCGACACCGGCACCCTGCGCCGCGTCCTGCCGATCGCCCCCGACCCGCACTACCCGGCCCAACCCGCCTGGTACCAGGCCCTGGTGGCGCTCTACACGCTGCTCGTGGCGGTCCGCTCCTGGCAGCCCGCGCGCAACCTGCTCTCCTCCCGGCAGCAGATGAACCGCTCCTTCGACCCGCTGCACCTCGTCAACACCTACGGCGCGTTCGGGTCCGTCAACCGGGTGCGCCACGAGATCGTCCTCGAAGGCACCCGGGACGTGGAAGGGGTGCACGGCTGGCGCGCGTACGAGTTCCGCGGCAAACCCGGCGAACTGCGACGGCTGCCACGGCAGTTCGCGCCCTACCACCTGCGCCTGGACTGGCTGATGTGGTTCGCCGCCATCTCCCCGGCCTACGCCCGGCCCTGGTTCCTGCCGCTGCTCGCCCGCCTCCTCGTCAACGACCCGGACACCCTGCGCCTGCTGCGCCACAACCCGTTCCCCGGCACCCCGCCCGCCCTGATCCGGGCCCGCCTGTACCGCTACCGCTTCACCACCGGCCCCGAACTGCGCGACACCGGCGCCTGGTGGCACCGCACCCCCCTGCGCGACTACCAGCGGCCCGTCGGCCTCACCGAACTGCGGCGCTTCGTTCCGGGAGCCCCCCGGTGACCCGCCCCGGCCCCCGCCCGCCACCCCGGAAAGGCGTACTGTCGGTGGCGCTCCCTACCGTACGGACCACGCGAGCGGGCCCCGGCCCGACGCCACCGGTCCACTGCGGCCCGGCAATTCACGGGGTCAGGTGCTGCAAGCGTCGAACGCGCACCCGTATTCTGGCCTACCGCGACGCCACCGCCGCCGCAACCACCCCACCCGCACCCCTGCCCGCCACACGCCACGAACCGGACTTCACATGACAGTGCGCACCCTGAACGACGCCGACGACGCCGCGTCCGAGACCGCGTCCGCGACGACCGCGTCCGCGACGGACGGCGAGACCCGCCAGAGCACCCGTGAGGAGCTCGGCCGGTTCGCCGACCAGGGCGGCTTCGCGCTCAACCCCGAGACCAACCCCTGGCTGGAAGCCGCCGAGACCCTCACCGGCCCCGAGGACGCCCGCGCCGCGTCCACCGTCCTCGCCGAACTCCGCAGCCGCGACACCCGCGCCGTCGGCAAGGCCGCCAACGCCATCGCCGACAAGGCCGGCCTGCGCATCCCCGACACCCTCGGCGGCCTCACCACCCTGCTCGACCTGCTCCAGCGCGTCCACGCCACCGCCGCGACGCTGCGCACCGAGGTCTACGAGCACGACCTGCCGCAGCTCGCCGCCGCCACCGGCACCAGCACCTACCGCAAGGACCAGGGCATCAAGCTCGGCTGGAACCGCCGCCGCGTGCTGCGCGGCCAGGCCCGCGCCCTCACCCCCGCCGGCACCCGCGCCCCCGGCCGCGCCGAGCTGCACGCCGCGCTCGTCGCCGCCGCGGCCGCCCACCGGGACTGGAAGGCACTCGCCGCGGACGTCGCCGGGTCCTCGCGGCCCTCCGTGCCGGTGGACGGCGCACTGCTGACCGAGACGGCCAACGTCGTCGACTCCCTCGCCGACGCCGTCCGCTCGCTCGCCCGCCTCCTCCCCGAGCGCGCCCTCGACTCCCTCCCGCTCGGCGAACTCGCCGACCTCGTCGACCGCCTCGCCGCCGACGAAGGCACCCTCTACCGCCTCTCCACCCTCCGCCAGCTCCGCCTCGAACTCGCCGAGCAGGGGCTGACGGAGCTGCTGGAGGAACTGACGGAGCGCCAAGCCGACAAGGACGCTGCGCTGGCCGCCTACGACCGCCACCAGACCGCCCGCGCAGCCCTCGCGGCGGGGCCGCGGCAGGCTACGGACGAGGTCGTGGGCTCCGCGGTTGAGACGGCTGCTGAGGCTGAGACCGAGGCCGAGGTTGCTGCCGAGGAGCCGGCCGCTGAGGTGGAGCCGGTGGCGGAGGCCGTTGCCGAGACGGAGGTTGAGGCTGCTGCGGAGGAGCCCGCTGCTGAGGTGACGGCTGAGGTGGCGGCCGAGCCGGTTGCTGTCGAGGAGCCGGAGGCCGAGGCCGAGCCGGTCGTGGAGACCGTTGCCGAGGCGGAGGTTGAGCCGGAGGCCGAGGCCGAGCCGGTCGTGGAGACCGTTGCCGAGGCGGAGGTTGAGCCGGAGGCCGAGGCTGAGCCGGTTGCGGTCGAGGAGCCGGAGGCCGAGGTCGAGGTTGTCGCCGAGGCCGAGCCGGCCGGGGAGGACGTTGCCGAGGCGGAGGCGGAGGTTGCGGCCGAGGTTGAGGCAGAGACCGAGCCGGTTGCCGAGGTGGCGGCTGACGTTGTTGCGGAAGAGCCTGCCGCTGAGGCTGCGGCCGAGGTGGTGGCCGAGCCGGTTGCGGAGGTCGTTGCCGAGGTGACGGCTGACGTTGTTGTGGAGGTCGTTGCCGAGGCGGAGGCTGCGGCCGAGGTTGAGGCTGAGCCGGTTGCTGTCGAGGAGCCGGAGGCCGAGGCGGAGGTTGTCGCTGAGGTTGAGCCGGTTGCGGAGGCTGTGGCCGAGGTTGAGGCTGAGCCGGTTGCTGTCGAGGAGCCGGAGGCCGAGGCGGAGGTTGCTGTCGAGGCCGAGGTTGAGCCGGTTGTCGAGGCTGCGGCCGAGGTTGAGCCGGGGCCCGTGGTGGCGGCCGAAGTTGAGGCTGAGTCGGTTGCCGAGGTTGAGGCGGTCGTGGAGCCCGCCGTTGAGGCGGTTGCCGAGGCGGAGGTTGAGCCGGAGCCGGTCGTCGAGCAGTCAGTCGTTGAGGCTGAGCCGGTCGCCGAGCCCGTCGCCGAGACGGCCGTCGAACCCGCTCCCGAGGTCGTCGCGGAGACTGTTGCCGAGGTGGTTTCCGAGTCGGGGCCGGTCAAGCCGGAGTTGACGCCGGGCAAGCCGATCACCGGGTACTCGGCCGAGGAATTGGTCGCGCTGGTGGCGTGGTTCGATGCGGACGGGACCGAGCGCAGTGACGACGAGCTGCTGCGCGCGGCGATGAAGGAGCTCGGGTTCGCCCGGCTCGGCCCGCGAATCAAGGAGGCTCTGGGGGCGGCGGTGGCCTCCGTCCGGGGCTGACGTACTGCCAAGAACCCTTTCCGTGCCCGTCGTTGTGCGAGTCAGCACAGCGGCGGGCACGGTCGTTTCGAGGGTGAATGGTGCGGTGGGTGCGGCAGGTCGATGTTGTTGAACATGTCGGCGGTGCCGGCCGCCGGTGAGCGTTTCGCGTCATGCGCCGATGTCCTCCTGCCAGAGGTCTGGTCGGGCCGTGACGAACTCCGTCATCATGCGTACGCACCGTGGGTCGTCCAGCAGGGTGATTCCGGTGCCGTGCTCGGCAAGCCAGTGGTGACCGCCGGTGAACGTGACCGACTCGCCGATCACCACGTGCCCGATCCCGAACTGCCGTACCAGGCCCGAGCAGTACCAGCACGGCGAGAGCGTGGTGACCATCACCGTGTCCCCGTACCCGCGCAGGCGGCCGGCGGCGCGGAATGCGGCCGTCTCGGCGTGCATCGACGGATCGCCGTCCTGAACCCGGCGGTTGTGCCCCCGCCCGAGCAGCTCCCCGTCCACGCCGAACAGCGCTGCCCCGATCGGGATCCCACCCTCGGCCAGCCCGAGTTCCGCCTCCGCCACCGCAACCGCGAGCCACTCCCGTGCCTGCTCCACCGCGATCTGACCGCCCACCGGCCACCTCCTCTCGTCCGCGTCCGGTCTACCCCCTCCCGCGCGCGCCCACCGCGACCGCAGCGTTCTTCGCTCGATCGAGTGTTCGGAGGGGCGGGGAGGGGAGGGACGTTGACGGTACGTCAGGTGTCGGGGCTCACCGGGACCATGGCCCCCACCACTTCGGGGGCAGCGGGTCCGCCGGTGCCGAGGTCGGCTGATCGGGATGCAGGCCGAGCCGCAGGAGCGCGTCGGCGCGGAAGCGGACAACGATCGTGCCGTGCCAGTGCCCGTCCTCGCGGACGCCGCACATCAGATCGACCCTGACCTCGTCGTCGGCGAACGGGTACCAGTCGATACCTCGGTCCCGCAGTCAAACCGCCGTCAGCCGGCCTGGCCGCGGGCAGCCGGGAAGGTTCTCGTAGTGGAAGAGGGTCACCCATTCGAGGGTCTGATCGTCCATGCCGTCATCATGGTGCACCGGGCGAACCGACTGCTTGCCATTTCCTGCCGGCGCGAAGCCGGTCGGAGTCCTGAAAGCGACATCTCCTGCCCGGAGTTGGCCGGGCCTGCCCGCCCGGGGGGCCGATGCGTCCCGCTGCGGACGACGGCGATAGCAGGCCGTGCGGGAGGCGGCAAGGGGGTGGCCGCTGGCGGGATCCCGCCAGCGTGGCGAACGGGGCGATAGCGGGACATGACCGGCACGTGGAGGGCCCCCTTCGGCCCGGTGGCGGAACCCGGCCAATATGCGGAGCGAGCCTGTCATTTCGCTCTCCGCATTGTCATGCTTCTGCCCAACTCCTGCTCGGCGGCCGTCCCCCACCCTGACGGGCCGCCGGGAACCGCGCGGGAGCAGCACGTCAGCGCCCGTACCGCCCCACGGTGCCAAGCCCGGTGCCCCGGTGCGCGGCGCGACCGCGCACCTGCGGTTTCGTGGAAGGGACCCCGCACGTGAAGCGAAAGCTGACAGTTGGAGCCGTACTCTCCGCCACCGTTCTGCTGGCGGGCGCCGTCCAGGCCGCCGCCGCCCCCGCCCCCGCGCAGGCGGGCGTGCCGTCGGTGGGGCAGCAGCGCGAGGCCCTGCTCTCCCTGGCCGGGGCCGAGGCCGCCCCGGTCGCCAGGGCACTCGCGCTGGGCGGCCAGGAACGCTTGATCGTCAAGGACGCCGTACTGGATGCCAACGGCGACCGTCACCTGCGCTACGAGCGGACCTTCGCGGGCCTGCCCGTCGTCGGCGGCGACCTGGTGGTGCATCAGCGGGCCAATGGTTCGATCAGCTCGGTCGACCGGGACTTCGCCGGGCAGCTGTCGCTGCCGAGCCTCCTCCCGAAGCTCTCCGCCGACCAGGCCGCCGCCGGGGCGACCGACGCGGTCCGCGCCACGCTCGGGGTGGCGGCCGACCGGCAGGGGGCGGCGCTCGCGCAGGTCGGTGCAACCGGCGCGGCGCAGTTGGTGGTCTGGGCCGTCGGCGACACCCAGCGCCTGGCCTACCGGACCGTGGTGGAGGGTGTGCGTGCCGACGGCACCCCCAGCCGTCAGCGGCTGATCACGGATGCGGCCACCGGCGCGGTCCTCGACAGTGGCGACGCCATTCGGACCGCGATCGCGACGGGCACCGGCACCGGCGTCCGGGTCGGGGCCGTCACCCTGACCACCACGCAGACTGGGACCTACCAGCTGAAGGACCCCACCCGGGGCAACCTGTACACCATCGACATGGGCGTGCCCGGCACCCCGCTGTTCACCAGCACCACCAACGTCTGGGGCAACGGCCTCCCGTCCAACCGCCAGTCGGCCGCCGTGGACGCCCAGTTCGGCGCCGCCGCGACCTGGGACTACTTCAAGAACACCTTCGGCCGCAACGGCATCCGCAACGACGGTACCGGCACCTACAACCGCGTCCACTACGGAACCAACTTCATCAACGCCTTCTGGGACGACTACTGCTTCTGCCTGACCTACGGCGACGGCCCTTCCAACACCCGCCCGATGACCGCGCTGGACGTGACCGGCCACGAAATGGCCCACGGTCTCAACACGGTCACCGCCGCACTGGGGGACACCGGCGAGGCCGCCGGCCTCAACGAGGCCAGCTCGGACATCTTCGGGACCATGGTCGAGTGGTACGCCAACCTGCCGGCCGACCCGCCGGACTACCTCATCGGCGAGAAGCTCGACATCAACGGCAACGGCACCCCGATCGGTTACATGGACAAGCCCTCCAAGGCCGGTGGCTCGCCGGACTACTGGTACCAGGGCATCGGCGACCTGGACCCGCACTACTCCTCGGGCCCCGCCAACCATTGGTTCTACCTGCTGGCCGAGGGCAGTGGCGCGAAGGTGATCAACGGTGTGAGCTACAACAGCCCGACGGCCGACGGTTCGACGCTCACCGGCATCGGCCGGACCAAGGCCGCCGCGATCTGGTACCGGGCGCTGGTGAACTACCTCGTGCCGAACAGCACCTACAAATCCGCCCGTGCCGCGACGCTCAATGCGGCGCTCGACCTGTACGGCTACCCGGAGCGCGACGCGGTGGCCGCGGCCTGGAGGGCGGTCAAGGTCAACTAGCACCGTGCACAGTGTCGGTCGTGACGAGGCTTCAGCTTCTGGGCTGGGGCCTCGTCGCTCGTGGCGGCCGGTCCGGGGCCGATCGAGTCCTGCAGGTCAGCGGAGGACTGCGGCGAGGAGGTCGATACCCAAGGTCACCGCCCATCCTCCCCTCCCGCCCGGCAGCAACCCCGGCGGGAGGACGTCTCGCGTGCAGATCCTCGCTGTCCCGGTGCTGGACGCCCTCCGTCCTTGGCTAGGGCCGGCCCGGTCCTTCCAGGAGGGTGGGCAGGGTGTGGTGGCCGTTGGAGATCAGGGAGTCGACCGGCTCCAGTTCCGTGCCGGGGGCGAGGGTCAGGTGCGGGAAGCGGTCGAAGAGGGCGCGGAGGGCGGTGCGCGCCTCCAGGCGGGCGAGGGGGGCGCCGAGGCAGAAGTGGGGGCCGTGGCCGAAGGCGAGGTGGTCCTTGATGGCGCGGGTGACGTCGAAGAGGGTGGCGGTGTCGCCGTGGCGGGTCGGGTGGCGGCCGGCGGCGGCGTAGGAGGCGAGGATGGCCTCGCCGCGGTGGATGGTCACGCCGCCGGGCAGCGGGATGTCCTTCAGGGCGAAGCGCAGCGGCAGGTGGGCGACGGGGGCCTCGCGGCGCAGGGATTCCTCGACCACGTCGTCCCAGCAGGCCTTGCCGGTGCGGACCAGGGCGAGTTGGTCGGGGTGGGTGAGCAGCAGGGCGATGGCGTTGTCGATCAGGTTGACGGTGGTTTCGTAGCCGGCGGAGACCACCAGCAGAACGGTGCCGAGCAGTTCTTCCTCGGTGAGGGCGCTGCCGTCGCCCTCGGTGTCGCGGGCGGCGATCAGCAGGGAGGTCATGTCCTCGCCGGGGTGCTCGCGTTTGGCGGCGATCAGTGAGGCGATCACCGTGTAGAACGCCTGGTTGTTGGCGGCGGACTCCTCCGGGCCGAGGGTGGTGTCGAAGACCCCGTCGACGTGGTGGCGGAAGCCGTCGCGCAGTTCGTCGGGCAGGCCGAGCAGGTGGGCGATGACCAGGATCGGCAGCGGGCGGGCCAGGTGTTCCCGCAGGTCCACCGGCGTCCCCTCGGCGCCGGCGGTGGCGATCGTGTCGAGCAGCGTGGCCGTCATGTCCTCGATGCGGTCGGCGAGCGCGGCGACCTGGCGGGGGGTGAAGGCCGCGCTCACCAGGCGGCGCAGGCGGCGGTGGTCCTCGCCGTCGGCCGAGAACATGTTGCGGGCCGTCACCCACAGGGCCAGTGGCCAGCCGGCCGCGACCGGCTCGTAGTCGGGCCAGTGCCGCTGGGCGTTCTTGGCGATCCGCGGGTCCTTGAGCAGGTCCTCCAGCAGGTCGGGGTCGGACACGGCCCACACCTGCACCCCGAGGATGTCGGCAGGCGTGACGGGGCCGCGCGCGATCAGCTCGGCGCTCTCCGCGTCGCGGGCCCGCCCGGTGGGGTCCAGGACGAGCACCGGGTGGTTGACCGGGCACTCCAGCGGGCGGTTGAGCGAGGGCGTCCGGTTGTCCAACTGGCGCTCCACGAAGGCTCCTTCACGCGGGTCGAGGCGAACGGGTCGATGCGAACGGGTCGAGGCGCACGGGGCAGGCGTGCACGGTCGAGGATGGGCCCGCCGTCCGGCACCCGTCGAGAGCGCAGACCCCTGCCTTCGCGCGCCCCCGGCGCACTTCCGCCCGCCGTCGCCTTCCCGGATTCCCCCGCCTTCCCCGATTGACGGGGACCGTCATGCCACGTGACCCGCGCGGGCCGGGAGAACCCGGTGGGCGGCATGACAACGATCACGATGCCCCGGCCGCGGCGGTCCCGTCCGACGCCCCGCCAACTCGTCCGGGCGAGCCGCCGGCGGTGGGCCGTACAGCTGTGGGGCGGGGCGCAACCGTCGGGCGGAGTGCGGCCGGAGTGGCGCAGGATTCGGACCGGCCGGGTGCCCAGGCGATTTGACGGTTCCTTTAAGGTGCGGGCATGCGAGATTTCGGGGCGGGACTGAGATTCCTGTTCAACGGGCAGCGATGGGTGGCGCGGCACGGCCGCTGGTGGGGCTTCGGGATGATCCCGGCGCTGATCACCCTGGTCGGATACCTGGCCGCACTGGCCGTGCTGATCGCCTACGCGGGCGACCTGGCGGCCTGGGCGACACCGTTCGCCGACCACTGGTCCGAGGTGTGGCGGGACACCGTCCGGATCGCCGTCGGTGCGGCGGCGGTCGGCATGGGCGGACTGCTGGCCATGCTGACCTTCACGGCGGTGACGCTGCTGATCGGCGAGCCGTTCTACGAGTCGCTGTCCGCGAAGGTCGAGGAGAGCGAGGGCGGCGGCCCGCAGGGCCCCGAGCTGCCGCTGTGGCGCGAACTGTGGATGGCCGCCCGGGACAGCCTGGCGGTCCTGCTGCGCGCCGCCGGCTTCGGCATCCTGCTGTTCCTGTGCGGGTTCATCCCCGTGGTCGGCCAGACCGTGGTCCCGGTGATCGGAATCTGCGTCTCCGGGTTCTTCATGACCGTCGAACTCACCGGCACACCCCTGCAGAAGCGCGGCCTGTCGCAGAAGCAGCGGCTGCGCCTGCTGCGCTCCCGGATGTCGATGGCGGTCGGCTTCGGCGCCGGACTGGTGCTGCTGTTCCTGATTCCGGTGCTGACCGTGCTGGCGATGCCCGGCGCGGTGGCCGGCGCGACGCTGCTGGCCCGCGAGATCGCGCCGCACGAGGAGTCCGAGCCCGCCGACAGCCCGGACGACAGCCCTGCGGACGGCCCGGACGGCTACCCGGCGGATCCGTACCAGCCGCAGCCGTACCCGCAGAACCCCTACCAGCAGAACCCGTACCAGCAGCCGTACCCCCAGAACCCGTACCAGCAGCCGACCCCCCAGAACCCCTACCAGCAGTCGCACCCGCAGAACCCGTACCAGCAGCCGTACCCCTCGGACCCCCGGCAGGGCTGACCGAATTCTCACCGAACGTGTTCGGCGATTTGACGTAGCGTCACCGACTGCGCGATAACGTCCCCATGCCCGTATCCGTGGACGCCGCCCCGCGCGGCATTGACCTGGGCGACCCCGCGTTCTGGCGGCTGCCCGAGAAGTTGCGCGCCGAGGCGTTCGGTCGCCTGCGGGAGCGCCCGGGGCCGGTGGCCTTCACCGACCGGGCGACGGGGCGGCGCTGCTGGGCGCTGGTCCGGCACGCCGATGTGATGACCGCCAGCCGGTCGCCCGAGGTGTACCTCTCGGGGCCGGGGGTGACGTCGCCGGAGCCCGCCCGCTGGGTGCGGGCGGTGTTCGGTGACTCGATGGTCAACCTGGACGACCCCCGGCACGCCGATCTGCGCCGGGTGGTCGGCCGGGCGTTCACGCCCCGGCTGCTCGCCGAGGTCGAGCAGGACATCGCGCGGACCGCCGCCCGCCTGGTGGACCGGGTGGAGCGCGAACGCCCCACCGACTTCGTCGCGGCCGTCGCCGGGGAACTCCCGTACCAGGTGATCTGCTCGATGATGGGCATCCCCGAGGCGCAGCGCCGCGCCATCCTGGCCCGGATCAACCGGGCCTCCGCGCCGGCGGGCGTCACCCGGCGGGGGCTTCGGGTGCCCGGCCGGGGGCTGCACGCGCTGGCCGCGATGCACCTGACGGTGGCCGCGCTGGGCCGGGAGCGGCGCCGCCGTCCCACCGGCGACCTGATCTCTGCGCTGGTCACCGCCGACGTGGACGGCCGTCGGCTGGGCTCGCGCGAACTGGGCGCGTTCTTCTCGCTGCTGCTGGTCGCCGGCGTCGAGACCACCCGCAACGCGCTCGCCCACGGCCTGCACCTGCTGACCGTCCACCCCGAGCAGCGCGACTTGCTGCTCGGCGACCTGGACGCGCACCTGGGCGGCGCGGTGGAGGAGATCGTCCGGCACTCGACGCCGATCGTGCAGTTCCGCCGTACCGTCGCCGTCGATCACAAGCTCTCCGGGATCCGGCTCGCGGCGGGCGACAAGGTGGTGCTGTTCTACGGTTCCGCCAACCGCGACGAGGCGGTGTTCGACCGCGCGGACGCCTTCGACATCACCCGCTCGCCCAACCCGCACCTCGGTTTCGGCGGCGGTGGCCCGCACTTCTGCCTGGGCGCCCACCTGGCCCGCCAGGAGATGCGCACCCTGCTGCGGGAACTGTTCACCCGGCTGCCCGGGATCCGCTCCACCGGCGAGCCGGAGCTCGTCCCGTCCTCGTTCGACCACCGGGTCCGCGCCCTGCGCTTCACCTTCTGACGCCGCCGGGCCTTCGGGCAGCAGAACGGGCGGCCACCTCGCCGGTGACCGCCCGTGGTGACGTCCTCGCAGGTCAGCTCGGGTGGCTCCCCACCGCGTCGCGGACCTCCGCGCCGAGCACGCTGTTCGCGCGGGCGCAGTTGGCGCCGCAGAAGAACCGGCCGGCGACCTCGACGCCCTTGCCGACGATCCGCACCGTGCACTGCTCGCAGCGCGGGGCCAGCTTCTCCATCGCGCACTCGAAACTGTCGAAGACGTAGGTGTCGCCGGTGATCGTCTTGATCTCGAAGGACAGCCAGTAGTCGTTCTGGCACACCACGCAGACCGCCATGTCGGGCTCCTCTCGCCGTACGGGTCCACCGCCGAGTCTTGGCCCGTGCGGTTCGGGCGGCAATCGGCGGCGGTCCGAACGGTTCCGCACCGTGCCGAGCTGTCGGAACACGGTCAGGTCCGATAATGGTCAGCAGGGCCCGGGATCAGCCGAGGAGGCCGAGATGATCATTCGAATCTGGGAGGCCCAGGTCTCCCCACTCCGGGTCGAGGAGTTCTGCGCCCGGCTCGCCTCCACCGTGTTGCCCGGCTTCGACCGCTGGGACGGCTTCCTCGGCGGTGAACTGCTGTGCGCCCTGGTCGACGACGACCACCGCGTCCAGATGATCACCCGCTGGCGCGACGAGGAAGCCCTGCGCGCCTACGCCGGCCCGATGTGGCGGATCCGCCCGGTCTGGTCCGAGGACGAACTCCGCGAACTGGAGCACCCGCCGACGGTCGCGCACTTCCACTCCCTGCGCCGCCTCGACCCCGTCCCACCCACCGAGGCCGCCGCCGACCGGCCGGTCACCTCCGCCGAGGCCGCCGCCGACTGACCGGTTACCCCCGCCGAGGCCGCCGCCGACCGGCCGGTCACCCCCGCTGGACCGGAATGCCCCGGTCGGCCTTCACCTGCTTCATCGTCAGGTGCGAGTGCACCTGCGCGATGCCCGGCAGGCCGGACAGCACATCGGTGACGAAACGCTCGTACGCGGCCAGGTCCGCCACCGCGACCCGCAGCAGGTAGTCCGGGTCGCCGAACAGCCGGTGCGCCTCGACCACCTCCGGCAGCTCCGCGACCCGACGCTCGAACTCGGCGACGGTGGACCGGTCCTCGTGCCGCATCACCACCGTCACGAACGGCTGGAACCCGCACCCGACCGCCACCGGATCGAGCTGCGCGCGATAGCCGCGGATCACCCCCTGCTGCTCCAGCTGCCGCACCCGGCGCAGGCACGGCGACGGCGTCAGCCCGACCCGGTCGGCGAGTTCGGCGTTGGTGAGCCGGCCGTCCTGCTGGAGCTCGTGGAGGATTCTGCGGTCGAGGCGGTCCATGGCGCAACATTCTGCCCCACAAGTGGGCTGACCAGCGAAAACGGGACATCGGCTGCCAGCGCCCGACGGATAGCGTCCAGGACGTCACCCCGAACCTCCTGAACCCGAAACCGAAGGTGCCATGGACCCGCATGCCCTGCTGCTCTTCCTCGGCGTGGACCTGCTGCTGGTCTGCACCCCCGGACCGGACTGGCTCTACATCGCCGCCCGTGGCCTCGGCCAGGGCCGGACCGCCGCCCTCACCGCCGTCGCCGGCGTCTGCGCGGGCTACGGCGTGCACACCCTGCTCTCCGCCGCGGGCCTGGCCGCCGCGCTCCGGGCCCTGCCCGGACTGCTGCCCGTCCTGCGCCTGGCCGGCGCGGGCTACCTCGCGTTCCTCGCCATCACCATGCTCCTCACCCTGCGCCGGAGCGGCCGCGAGGCGGCCCTCGCCGCCGCCCGCCCCCAGCCCACCCGCGTCGTCCTGCGCCAATCCCTCCTGACCGCCCTGCTCAACCCCAAGGGCCTGCTGCTCTACCTCTCCCTCGTCCCCCAGTTCGTCACCCCCGGCACCACCCTCCCCGTCGGCGCCCAGGTCGCCACCCTCGGCGCCATCAACGTCCTCTGCTGCGCCGCCGTCTACACTGCCGTGGCCCTCACCACCGCCCGCCTCGCCACCCGCCTCACCACCACCCCCACCGCCGCCCGCCGCCTCTCCGCGATCTCCGCGATCCTCCTCCTCGCCGTGGCGGGCGTCACCGCGACAGCCTGACACCACAGCCGACAACCCGGGCGGCAGCATCGCGCACAGCCTCGCCCTGCGGTCCGCGCGCAGCGAGCGGACGACAGACCCTCCCCGTGGGGCCACCCGCGCTGTCGCGCGCAGCGCCTGGTACGGGCCGTACGGCGGTTCTCGCGTGCTGGCCGCGCGCAGCGCTCGCCCCGTCCTTCGTCGGTGCCCGGCCGCGCGCGGCGATCGGACGGCGGCCCCTCTCCGTGGGTCGCGCAGCGCCGGTGCCACCCGTACTGTCGCGCGCAGCGCCTCGTAGCGGCCGTGCAGCGGTTCTCGCGTGCTGGCCGCGCGCAGCGCTCGCCTCGCCGTTCGTCCGTGCCTGGCCGCGCGCAGCGCTATGCCTCGCCCCACCGTCTCGCCCGCAGGCTGGTGCCACCCGCACTGTCGCGCGCAGCGCCTCGTAGCGGCCGTGCAGCGGTTCTCGCGTGGTGGCCGCGTGCAGCGCTCGCCTCGCCGTTCGTCCGTACCTGGCCGCGCGCAGCGCTTTGCCTCGCCCCACCGTCTCGCCCGCAGGCTGGTGCCACCCGTACTGTCGCGCGCAGCGCCTCGTAGCGGCCGTGCAGCGGTTCTCGCGTGGTGGCCGCGCGCAGCGCTCGCCCCGTCGTTCGTCCGTGCCTGGCCGCGTGCAGCGCTCGCCCCGTCGTTCGTCCGCGTCCCGGCCGCGCGCGGCGATCGGACGGCGGCCCCTCTCCGTGGGTCGCGCAGCGCCCGTGCCACCCGCGCTGTCGTGCGCGGCGCCTGGTACGGGCCGTGCTGCGGTTCTCGCGTGCCCGGCCGCGCGCAGCGCTTTGCCTCGCCCCACCGCCTCGCGCACCGCGCTGCGGTTCTCGCGTGGTGGCCGCGCGCAGCGCTCGCGCCGTCGTTCTTCCGCACCTGGCCGCGCGCAGCGCTTGTGCCTCGCCCCCAGCCTCTTGCCCCCAGCCTCTTGCCCCCACCGCCTCGCCCCCACCGCCTCGCCCCCACCTCTCGTTCCCACCGCCTCGCGCGCAGCGCTCGCAGTGCGGTTGCGTCAGAGCGCTGCTGTGTCGTGGGCGGTGAGGGCGGCGTGGAGGGTGAGGAGGTCGGGTGGGCGGGCGGGGTTGAGGCCGGTGAGGGTGGCGGTGCGGCGGAGGCGGTAGTCGACGGTGTTGGGGTGGACGAGGAGGCGGGTGGCGGTGCGGCGGCGGTCGAGGCCGCAGGCGAGGAAGGTGCGGAGGGTGGTGAGGAGTTCGGGGCGGTCGGTGAGCGGGGCGAGGATCGCGGCGAGGGTGTCGCGGGCGGGGCCGGGGCGGCTGAGCTGGTATTCGAGCAGGACGTCATCGAGCAGGTGCAGTCCGGGTCCGCGGCCGGTGGTCTCGGCGACCAGCCGGATCTCGGTGGCGAGTTGGACGGCGTCGGCCACCGCCGAGGGTGGCGCGGTGGTCGCGGCGGCGACGAGGGGTGCGCCGCAGGCCCGGGCGAGGCGGTCGAGCTGGGCGGTCAGGGCGTCGCGGTCGAACAGTCCGGTGGTGGGCAGCAGCACTGTTCCCCCGTCGGCGGCCAGTGCGGCGAGCGGGACGCCGTCCGGCTGGCGGCGCTCCAACTCGGCGCGCAGGCGCCGGAGTTTGCGCCGGGCGGCGACCGAGCGGTTGACGCCGGGGCGGGACTCGTCGGGGTGCGGGCCGATGGCGAGGGAGAGCACGACGTAGCGGGCGGGGAGCCGGATGCCGGCCCGGTCGGCGGCGGCGCGCGGGTCGCCGCCCTCCAGCAGGCGGGAGAGCAGGGCCTGTCGGGCGACCTGTTCGTCGCCGAGCGCGGCCTGCCGTTCCTGCACGTAGCCCGCGGCGACGGCGCAGCTGACGAGCCGGAGGTAGCCGAGCAGGCGGTCCTGCGCGGTGACGATGTCGGGCAGGTCGGCGGGTTCGGCCGCGGTGAGCAGGCGGGCGGCGCACAGTTGCGCGCCGAGGTGGTACGCGCCGACCACGGACTCCAGCGGGACGCCTTCGTCCGCCCGCCGCGCGGACGACTCGCGGATGCGGGCGAGTTCGTCCTCGCCGGGCGGCCGCCCGGTGCGCAGGACGTCGGCGAAGGCCCGGATCCCGCGTTCGAGCTGGCGGGTGATCTCGCCGCGGAGCTGTTCGGGCGGCAGCGCGTGGTAGGCGGGCAGGCGGTCCAGCAGGCGGGCGGTGACCTCGGTGGCGAGTTCGGGGGCGAGGGCGAGCAGCCGCTGGTGGACCGGGGTGCCGCCGAACTGTGGTTCGGGGGCGGAGTGTTGGGCGTTGGGCGCGGTCACAAGCCACCTCGCGAATCTCTGTGCAGCGGCCCGGCGACGTGGCCGGTCGACGCGTCCATGATGGTTTCCCCGGAGGTTACCTACTCGTAGGTAACTCGCGCGATCCCCACCGACCCCCCGTCAGGTCGCGCCCCCCACCCCCACCGGAACAGTCAGAAACGGGAGAGCCATGTACCGAGCCGTCGCCCGGACGATCGCCGCCGCCCTCGCCGCCGCCGCTCTCGCCACCGCGGCCCCTGCCGTCACCGCCACCGCGGTCGGCACGTCCACCGACACGTTCTACACCTACGACGGCAGTACCCCGCTGTCCTCGCTGGCGCCCGGCACCGTGCTGAAGACCCGCACCCTCGCGTACCACCTGCTGGGCGTACCGACCCCGGTGCAGGCCGTGCAGCTGCTGTTCCGCACCACCGACGCGCAGGGCCGCCCGTCCGCCGGGGTGACCACCGTGGTGCGGGGCCTGGGCAGCGACGGGTCGAAGGCGGTGTCGTACCAGTCGTTCTACGACTCGCTGAACCCGGCCGACGGCCCCTCCCGGGCGATCGCCGGCGGCCTCACCCTCGGCGGGGCGATCCCCAACGCCGAGGCGCTGCTCGTGGTGCCGCTCGTGCTCCAGGGCTACGACGTGGTGATCCCCGACACCGAGGGCCAGAGCGCCGATTTCGCCGCCGGACCCGAGTACGGCACCACCACGCTGGACTCGATCCGCGCGGTCTCCGCCTCCCCGGCGACCGGCATGAACGCGGACACCCGGTTCGGCCTGCTCGGGTACTCCGGCGGCGCGATCGCCACGAACTGGGCCGCCGCCCTCGCCCCCGGCTACGCGCCGGACGTCAATCGCCGCCTGGTCGGCTTCGCCGAGGGCGGCCTGCTGGTCGACCCCGCGCACAACCTGAAGTACGTGGACGGCGGGGTGGTGTGGACCGGCGTCATCCCGATGGCGATCATCGGCGTCGCCCGCGCCTACGACCTCGACCTGACGCCGTACCTGAGCGACTACGGCAAGCAGGTCTACGCGAAGATGCAGGGCGCCTCGATCGTCAACGCGCTCGGCCAGTACCCCGGCCTGACCTGGAAGAAGCTCGCCAAGCCCGAGTACGCGGACGCGAACTCCGTGCCCCCGTTCCTGGCCGCCGTCAACAAGATCAACCTCGGTTCGGCCGCCACCCCCACCGTCCCCGGCTACATTGCCCAGGGCAACGCCGGCGTGCTGGAGGGCACCTTCTCCAACCTGCCCGGCATCGGCACCGGCGACGGCGTGATGGTGGCCGGCGACGTCCGCGCCCTGGCCCGGCAGTACTGCGCCACCGGCAACGGCCGGATCGCCTACCAGCAGTACGACCTGCTCAGCCACCTCGGCGCGACCGTCCCGTGGGCGCCCACCGCGATCGGCTACCTGAACGACCGGTTCGCCGGGAAGGCCGCCCCCAGCGACTGCGGCCGCATCCCGGGCGGCAACTCGCTCGCCCCCGAACAGCCCGTCCCGCCCGGGCGGTAGCACGGCGAAGGCCCGCCCGGTGCGTCCGGGCGGGCCCAAGGTGCCGTCAGGGCCTCAGAGTTCGCGCGGGTACAGCTTCGCGGCGCGACGGATCTGCAGCGCCGCGAAGATCTCGGTCAGGCCCATCACCAGCAGTGCGCAGCCGCCCAGGACCGCCAGCGCGGTGATCGAGTGAGCCGGGAACACCATCAGCAGGATGCCCGCCAGCACGTACAGCGCGGCGATGAAGCCCTGCCAGCCGCGGGCCGGCATCAGTGGGTCGGAGGCCACCGCGGCGAGATGGGTGATGCCGCGAAACAGCCAGCCGATGCCGATCCACAGCGCGAGCAACAGGATCGACTGGGCGGCCGAGCGGAAGCACAGCAGGCCCAGCAGCACGCAGATCGCGCCGCTGACGAACGCCAGCACCCGCAGCGCCGTCGCGACGTGCGTACCGAACGCGGCGACCAGCTGCACGATGCCGATCACCACCAGGTACACGCCGAACAGCACGCCGACCACCCACAGCGTCTGCTTCGGCCACGCCAGGATCATCACCCCCAGCGCCAAGGAGATCAGACCGCCCGCCAGCACCGCCTGCCAGGCCATCCGGGCCAGTTGCTGGAACGGGCCGACCAGGCCGGGACGGTCGTCGGTCCGATAGGGATCTGCCATGGCTCCTCCGGGGTTGCCGCTGCGAAACAGGGATCACCCCCAGCCTCGGCGCCCGTCCCGCCCCCGGGCACGGCGGACTCCGCCGAACGGGTGAGGCTGCTCGCGCGGATCCGCTACCGTCTGTTCACCCTGACGTCCTGACGGGCCGTCTACCATCTGACGCTATGACGGATCAGGGGCGGGGGAGCCCCCAGTCCGCGGCCGACGCGGCCGGGGCGGGGGACAGCGGCAGGGCCGGGCCGAATCACAGCGGGGCGGGGCCAGTCGGTGGGCCGGGGCCGAATCACAGCGGAGCCGGGCCGGTCGGCGGTGGGGACGGGTCGGTCAACAGCGGGGCCGGGCCGGTCGAGGGGCACTACATCGTCTGCGGCGGCAACTCGATCGCCTACCGGCTGATCCTCGAACTCACCGAGCAGTACGAGGTGCCGGTGGTCGCCGTGGTGCCCGACCGGTCGCGCGAATACGGCCCCGCCATCGCCGAGTTGCCCGGTGTGGCGGCCGTGCTCGAGTACTCCACGCTGACCGGCGAGGCGCTCGGCGCGGCCGGGGTCGAACGGGCCCGCGGCATCGCGTTGATGGACGGCACCGACCAGGAGAACATCCACGCCGCGATGGCCGCCGAGAACCGCAACCACGGCGTGCGGATCGTGCTGCGGATCTTCAACCAGCGGCTCGGCGAACACCTGGAGAAGCTCCTCCCCAACTGCGCGGCCCTGTCCGCCTCCGCCACCGCCGCGCCCGCCTTCGCCAACGGCGCCCTCGGCCGCCCGCACACCGTCGAGGTCGGCGGACGTCACCTGTACGTCGCCTACGACGAGGACATCCACAGCAACCAGCTCTGCCTGGTCGCCGACCGGATCGACCGCCAGGACCTCAGCCGGCTGCGCCTGCTGCCCGACACCGGCGGCCGGGCCGCCGACTTCATCCGGATCGCCGAACGCTTCGGCAGCGGCGAAGGCCCGATCGAGCTCGGCCGCCCCGACCTCGACCCCGCCCGCGAACCCGGCGGCCTCGCCGCCCTGCAACCACTCGACGCCGAACCGGCCCTCCGCCAGCCGCTGGCCAAGCGGGTCAAGTGGTGGCTGCTGGACAGCCTCAAGTACTTCACCAACACCCGGCTGCGGGTCATCCTGATCACCGCCTTCGCCGCGATCGTGGTCGGCGCCGCGGTGCTCTACTACCGCACCCAGCACCCGCCCGGCCTCGGCTGGACGCTCTACTCCACCCTGCTGGACGCGGCCGGCGCCGCCCAGCCCGATCTGCCCGCCGACCAGGCCCTCGGCGACCCGTGGGCCCGCGCCGCCCAGGTGCTGATCACCTTCTGCGGCATCACCTTCGTCCCGCTGGTCACCGCCATCGCCGTCGAGGCCCTCGCCAGCGGACGCCGCGGCCTGCCCCGCCCGCCCGGCGCCCGCACCCGCGACCACGTCATCGTGGTCGGCCTCGGCAACGTCGGTACCCGGGTCGCCACCCTGATCCACGGCACCGGCCTGCCCGTGGTCTGCCTGGAACGCGACCCGCAGGCCCGCGGCATCGCCGCCGCCCGCGCCCTCGGCATCCCCGTCCTGATCGGGGAAGGCCCGCTGGAGGCGCAGCTCAAGCAGGCCCGGGTCAAGCACGCCCGGGCCGTCGCCGCCGTCACCTCCGACGACGCCGCCAACCTGGAAGCCGCCCTGGAAGCCCGCGCGGTACGGCCCGAAGTCCGCATCGTGGTGCGGCTGTTCGACGACGACTTCGCCCACCACGTGTACGCCACCCTCGGCAACGTCGCCTCCCGCTCGGTCTCCTACCTGGCCGCGCCCGCCTTCGCCGCCGCCCTGATGGGCCGCGAAGTCCTCGGCACCCTCTCGGTGTTCCGCCACGTCCTGCTGATCGCCGAACTCACCGTCGAGGAAGGCTCCGCCCTCGAGGGCAGCAACATCGGCGACCTGGAATCCGCCGGCGGCGTCCGGGTGGTCTCCGTCCGCCTGCAACGCCGCGCCGACTCCTACCAGTGGAACTTCGCCGACCGCTCCCGCCGCCTCACCCCCGGCGACCACATCGTCGTCGCGGCGACCAGGGCCGGCCTGGCCCGTATCATCCAGTAGCCGGGGCGGGGTTCCAACTCGCTTGTATGTTGGATGATTTGACGGAGCATCAATGATCAGCGCGATCCTGAACAACAACGTCGTCCTGGTGCCGGCCTTCCTGGTGCTGGCCGTGCTGCTCGGCGCCGCCGCCCGGTCGCTCGCCGCCCGGCGAGGCCTCCCGCAGTGGCCCACCGTGCTGCTCGGTGTCGCCCTGGCCGGTGAACTCGCCGCCACCCTCTGCCCCACCGGAAACGGCGGCGGCCAGAACCCGTCCTGCACCTGGGGCGCCGACCTGGCCTTCACCCTCGGTGCGGAACAGGGCCGGCTCAACCTGCTGATGTACGTCCCGCTGGGTCTCTTCGCCGTGCTGGCCTTCGGCCGGCCCGCTGTCGTCGCGGTCTCCGTGCTCGGGCTCACCGCCGCCACCGAGACCGTGCAGGGCCTGCTCCCGTTCATCGGCCGCGCCTGTGACAGCGGCGACCTCGCCGCCAACGCGCTCGGCGGCCTGGCCGGCGTGCTGCTCGGCTGCGCGGTGCGCCTCGTCCAACGCCGCCGGATACGGCCTGCCGGAAAGGAGTTGGCGGTCGGTGGTGCGATGGCGGCGGCGCTCGGGGTGCCGGTACTGCTGCTCCAGTCCCTGGTGCTGGAGCCGACCGTCGCCACCGGCCTCTCGGCAGCCACCGGTCCGCAACGTGAACTCGCCCACCGGGATGCCGAGTTGCTGTTCGGCCCCGGCTCGCGGGTGGTCGCGGTGCAGCGTCACCTCGGCGGCCCGGGAGTCGACCAACTGTTCGTCACCGGCGAGCGCCAGGGCTTCACCCTGGACTGGCCGTCCGGCCTGCTGAGGGACCTCAACGGCGGCTTCCTCCCCGAGGAGACCGACTCCGGCCCCGCCACCGACCAGCAGGCCCGCGAGGCCGCAGACCGGTTCCTCGCCCAGTGGCACCCCGCAGCCTCCGGCGAACCGCAGTTCGCCCCGCACGGTGGCCAGGGCGGGCGCCGCCGCTTCACCTACACCTACTCCGGCGGGACGGTCCACGTGGACGTCGACCGGAACAGCCGGGTGGTCGAGTTCCGCCGGGACTGAGCGGGTGTTCCGGTGCGGTCGGAGTGTGCCCGTCAGGTTCGCCCCGCCCCGCAGCGGCAATGCCGTCGGGGCGGAGCGTGATCCTCAACGTCCCTGCTGGGCCTACTTGTTGGTGAAGGAGGCCGGGCGCTTCTCGGCGAAGGCGGACATGCCTTCCTTCTGGTCGGCGGTGGCGAAGGCGGCGTGGAAGAGGCGGCGTTCGAAGCGGACGCCCTCGGCGAGGGTGGTTTCGAAGGCGCGGTTGACGGATTCCTTCATCATGACGGCGGCGGGGAGGGACATCGCGGCGACCGTCTCGGCGACCGCGTGGGCCTCGGGGAGGAGCTGGTCGGCGGGGACGATGCGGGAGACCAGGCCGGCGCGCTCCGCCTCCTCGGCGTCCATCATGCGGCCGGTGAGGCAGAGGTCCATGGCCTTGGCCTTGCCGACGGCGCGGGTGAGGCGCTGGGAGCCGCCGATGCCGGGGATGACGCCGAGCTTGATCTCGGGCTGGCCGAACTTCGCGGTGTCGGCGGCGATCAGGATGTCGCAGAGCATCGCCAGCTCGCAGCCGCCGCCGAGGGCGTAGCCGGCGACGGCGGCGATGACGGGCTTGCGGAGGCGGCCGAGTTCGTCCCAGGGGCCGAGCCAGTCGTCGAGGTAGACGTCGGGGAAACGGTTGTCCTGCATCTCCTTGATGTCGGCGCCCGCCGCGAAGGCCTTCTCGGAGCCGGTGATCACCATGGCGCCGATTTCCGGGTCGCGGTCGAAGGACTTGGCCGCCGCCACCACCTCGGTCATCAGCTGGGTGTTGAGCGCGTTGAGCGCCTTGGGGCGGTTGAGGGTGATGATGCCGACCCGGCCCTTGCGGTCCACCAGGATCGTCTCGTACTCGGTCATCGCCGCTAATCCTCTCCACGCTGAGCGGAACACTGACGGTGGATACGATCTCGGAACGTCGCCCCGGATGCCAGTCTCGACAGGCGAGACGATGGTCACCTCGGCAAACGCAGGTCGCCGCCCTCGGGGGTGGTGAAGAAGCGTGCGACGTCGGCCGCGGTGACTTCGGCGAGGGTGGCCGGGCTCCAGCGCGGGTTGCGGTCCTTGTCGACGACCTGGGCGCGGATGCCTTCGACCAGGTCGTGGTGGGTGAGGGCGGCGCAGGAGATCCGGTACTCCTGGTCGAGGGTGGCGGCCAGGGAGGGCAGGATGCGGGCCCGGCGCAGGGCGGCGAGGGTGACCTTGAGCATGGTGGGGGACTTGGCGAGCAGCTGCTCGGCGGCTTCCTTGGCCTCGGGGAGGCCGGTGGCCCGGAGACGCTCCAGGATCTCCTCGATGCTGTCGGCCGCGTAGCAGTGGTCGATCCACTCGCGCTGCTCGGCGAGTTCGGAGGCGGGGGCGGCCTCGGCGAGCGCGGCAACAGCGGCGACGGGGTCGTCCGCGGAGAGCAGCGCGGGCAGTGCGGAGGACGGGAGGAAGTGGTCGGCGAAACCGCAGTACAGCGCGTCGCCCGCGGTCATGGTGGCGGCGGTGAGGCCGAGGTGGGTGCCGAGTTCGCCGGGGGCGAGGGCGAGCAGGCGGCTGCCGCCGACGTCGGGGACGAGGCCGATGCGGGTTTCGGGCATGGCGACGGCGGAGCGTTCGGTGACGATCCGGATCGCGGCGTGCGCGGACAGGCCGACGCCGCCGCCCATGGTGATGCCGTCCATCAGTGCGAGGTACGGCTTGGGGTAGCGGGAGATCAGTTCGTTGAGGGGGTACTCGACGCGGAAGAACGCCCGGCCGCCGGCGCCGCCGAGCCTGGCGTCGTCGTGGATGGCCCGGATGTCGGCCCCGGCGCACAGTCCGCGTTCGCCGGCGCCGGTGAGCACCACGGCCGCCACCCGGTCGTCCGTGGCCCAGGCGTCGAGTGCGGCGCGGACGGTCTCCAGCATGCCGTGGGTCAGCGAGTTGAGGGCGCGTGGGCGGTTGAGGGTGATCCGGCCGGTGCGGCCGATCCGGTCGATCAGCACGTCCTGCGGGGTGTCCGTCGTCATTGCTGCCACCGCTCCGTCCCGGAAAGTACGACGATCTTTCCTGCACGGTACCGGGCCGGGCAGGACGGGCGGAATCTCACCCGAACAGCGGCGAACAGCGGCGAGCTGCGGGCGCGCCGTTGACGCACCCGCAGCCCAGGTGGGGCAGATCAGCCGACGATCTGCCCGGTGACCTCGCCGAAGCCGACCCGCAGCCCCCCCGGGCCGGGGGCGGTGGCGCTGATGGACACCTCGTCGCCGTCCTCCAGGAAGGTGCGCTCGGTGCCGTCGGGGAACTTGAGCGGGTGCTCGCCGTTCCAGGTCAGTTCGATGAGCGCGCCGCGGGTGTCCGGCTCGGGGCCGGAGACCGTGCCGGAGGCGTACAGGTCGCCGGTGCGCAGGCTGGCGCCGTTCGCGGTGAGGTGGGCCAGCTGCTGGGCGGCGGTCCAGTACATGGTGGCGAACGGCGGGCGGGAGACGGTGCGGCCGTTGAGCGCGACCTCGATCGCCAGGTCCAGGCCCCAGGGCTCGGCGTCCCGGTCGTCGAGGTAGGGCAGCGGCTCCACGTCGCGGGCCGGCGGGGAGACCCGGGCGTGCTGCAGGGCCTCCAGCGGCACTACCCAGGGGGAGACCGAGGTGGCGAAGGACTTGCCGAGGAACGGGCCGAGCGGCACGTACTCCCAGGCCTGGATGTCGCGCGCCGACCAGTCGTTGAGCAGGCAGACGCCGAAGACGTGCTCGGCGAAGTCGGCGAGCGCCACCGGCGTGCCCATGGCGCTGGGCGTGCCGACGACGAAGGCGACCTCGGCCTCGATGTCGAGGCGGCGGCTCGGCCCGAACGAGGGTGTGGCGTCCGTGGGGGCCTTGCGCTGACCGTGCGGTCGGGTCACCGGGGTGCCGGAGACCACGATGGTGCCGGAGCGGCCGTGGTAACCGATCGGCAGGTGCTTCCAGTTGGGGGTGAGCGGCTCCGAACCCGGACGGAAGATCTTGCCCAGGTTGGTGGCGTGGTGCTCGGAGGCGTAGAAGTCGACGTAGTCGGCGACCTCGAACGGCAGGTGCAGCTCGACGTCCGCCAGGTCGAGCAGGCAGGGCTCGACGGCGGCGCGGTGGGCGTCGTCGGTGAGCCACTCGGTGAGCGCGGCGCGCACCGCCTGCCAGGTCGAACGGCCCGCCGCCATCAGCGGGTTGAGCGTCTCGGCGGCCAGCAGCTCGGACGGGCTGCCGACCGCTCGGGCGGCCGCGCCGGCGTCCAGCACCCGCTCGCCGATCCGGACGCCGATCCGCCGGCCGGGCCGGTCGGGGGCGGTGAACACGCCGTAGGGCAGGTTGTGCACGCCGAACGGCGAGTCCGCGGGCAGATCGAGCCAGGTGGTGGTGGTCAAGAGTTCTCCAGGAGGCCGAGTCGGGCGAGGTCTTCCAACGGCTCGGCGATGCTACAGGTGCCGAAGGCGGTGAACGCGGAACGGATCCGCGCGATCTGGTGCTCCGTCAGTGACTGCACGGCGGTCGCCAGCCGGGCCCCGTCACGCTCGGCGAGCAGCTCGGTGGCCTGTTCCCGGCTCGAACTCCCGGCCGCCAGCAGGACGTTGAGGAAGCCGTGGTGCTCGTAGCCGGTGCCCAGGTCGGTGTGCCGCACCGCGTGGTGCAGGCCGGCCGTGCACTTGTACGGCAACTCGCGTTCCGCGCAGGCCACCTGGAAGGCGGCGAGCTCCGCGACGCTCGGGAACGCCGCGAAACTCAGGCCGCCGGTACGGTACTTGGCGCGGTAGCGGGTGCCGGCCAGGGCGTCCAGCGCATGCAGCGAATCCGAACGCGGCACCTCGACGGCCGCGCCGACGCCGTCCGGCAGCAGCGCGTCCAGTTCCGCCACCGCCGCCCGCACGTCCTCGCCGGCCACGTACTCCACGGCCGCCAGCGGCAGGCCCGCCGCGGCCTTCACCGCCTCCGCCAGCCGGCCGGTCGGCACCGTCACCACGATCGGGAACTCCGGTGCCAGCGGCGCGAGTTCGGCCAGCTTGTCGATCGGCGCGAGCAGCGGGCCGACCGCCGTCGCGTACGGGGCGGCGCGGTGCGCCCGGTGCGCGGGGACGGCCTCGGCCAGCGGCAGGTCGCCGGGCGGGAAGACCGCCGCGTCGTCGAACAGCCCCCGGTACAGCTCGGGTACGTTCATCGCTTCGCCCAGGTCCATGCGTAGTTCGGGTCCTCGCTGGCGGTGGCGGCCTCGCCGAGCTCCAGCGGGCGGAAGGTGTCCACCATCACCGCCAGCTCGTCGAAGAACTCCACGCCGATCGAGCGCTCGTACGCGCCCGGCTGCGGACCGTGGGTGTGGCCGCCGGGGTGCAGCGAGATCGACCCCTGTCCGATGCCGGAGCCCCTGCGGGCTTCGTAGTTGCCGCCGCAGTAGAACATCACCTCGTCGCTGTCCACGTTCGCGTGGTAGTACGGCACGGGGATCGACAGCGGGTGGTAGTCCACCTTGCGCGGCACGAAGTTGCAGATCACGAAGTTGTTGCCCTCGAACACCTGGTGGGCCGGTGGCGGCTGGTGCACCCGGCCGGTGATCGGCTCGAAGTCCGAGATGTTGAAGGCGTACGGGTACAGGCAGCCGTCCCAGCCCACCACGTCGAACGGGTGGTCGGGCACGGTGTAGCGGGTGCCGACCACGCCGCCCGGGCCGCGGTGCTTGACCAGGACGTCCACCTCGCCGCCCTCGACCAGCAGCGGGCCCTCGGGGCCGCGCAGGTCGCGCTCGCAGTACGGGGCGTGCTCCAGCAGCTGCCCGTACTTGGAGAGGTAGCGGCGGGCCGGGGTGATGTGACTGTTCGCCTCGATGCAGTAGGCGCGCAGCGGCTCGTCCCCGGTCGGCACCCAGCGGTGCGTGGTGGCCCGGGGGATGATCACATAGTCGCCCTGGCCGACCGTCAGGGTGCCGAAGACCGTCTCCAGTACGGCGGTCCCCGACTCGAGGTACACGCACTCGTCGCCCAGCCCGTTGCGGTACAGCTCGCTGGGCGCGCCGGCCGCGACGTAGGAGATCCGCACGTCCGCGTTGCCGAGCACCAGCCGGCGGCCGGTGACGACGTCCGCCGACTTCCACTCCTGGCCGGGGAACAGCTCGTGCAGCTTCAGGTGACGGGGGAGCAGCGGGAGGTTCGCGGTGGTGGACTGGTCGGGCAGCTCCCACACCGAGGCGGCCGTCACCGCCGACGGGATGTGCCGGTGGTACAGCAGCGAGGAGTCCGAGAAGAACCCCTCCTCGCCCATCAACTCCTCGTAGTAGAGGCCCCCTTCGGGGGTGCGGTGCTGGGTGTGCCGCTTGGGCGGCACCGAGCCCAGCTGCCGGTAGTACGCCATCGTCCCGCTTCTCCCTCGTCGCCCTGGTTGCCGGCTGTCCGTCAGAGGTTGCCGCGCCGGTCCTGCTCGCGCTCGATCGCCTCGAAGAGCGCCTTGAAGTTGCCCTTGCCGAAGCCCAGCGAACCATGCCGCTCGATGAACTCGTAGAACACGGTCGGCCGGTCGCCGATCGGCTTGGTGAAGATCTGCAGCAGGTAACCGTCCTCGTCGCGGTCCACCAGGATGCCGCGCGACTTCAGCTCCTCGATCGGGACGCGGACCTTGCCGATCCGCTCGCGCAGCTCCGGGTCGTCGTAGTACGAGTCCGGGGTGTGCAGGAACTCCACGCCGCGCGAACGCAGCACGTCGACGGTGGTGAGGATGTCGTTGGTGGCCAGCGCCATGTGCTGGCAGCCCGGGCCGGTGTAGAACTCCAGGTACTCGTCGATCTGCGACTTCTTCTTCGCGATCGCGGGCTCGTTCAGCGGGAACTTCACCCGGTGGTTGCCGCTGGCGACCACCTTCGACATCAGCGCCGAGTAGTCGGTGGCGATGTCGTCGCCGACGAACTCCGCCATGTTCACGAAGCCCATCACCCGGTTGTAGAACGACACCCACTCGTCCATCTTGCCGAGCTCGACGTTGCCCACCGCGTGGTCCAGCGCCTGGAAGAGCCGCTTCGGCGCGCCCTCGGGGCGGACCACGGTGGACTCCTTGGCGATGTAGCCCGGCAGGTACGGGCCGCTGTAGCGGGAGCGGTCGATCAGGGTGTGCCGGGTCTCGCCGTACGCGGCGATCGCGGCGCGGCGGACGGTGCCGTGCTCGTCGGAGACGTCGTTCGGCTCCTCCAGGATGGTGGCGCCCTGGGCGCGGGCGTGCTCGATGCACTTGTCCACGTCCGGGACCTCCATCGCGAGGTCGACCACGCCGTCGCCGTGGCGGCGGTGGTGGTCCAGCAGCGGGCTGTCCGGCAGCACGCCGCCCTTGATCACGAACCGGCAGGAGCCGGAGCGCAGCACGAAGGCCTTGCGGTCGCGGCGGCCGGTCTCCGGGCCCGAGTACGCGACCAGTTCCATGCCGAACACGGCCTGGTAGAACTGCGCCGTCTGGGTGGCGTTGCCGACCACGAAGACGACCGCGTCCTGGGCGGTCACCGGGAACGGGTCGGTCGAGGCGTCGTACTCGACCAGGCCCACCAGAGTGCGCAGCTGCTCGGCCGTCAGTCCGGCCTCCAGCTCCTCGGGAGTCAGTTCAACAGCGGCGTCGGCGGTCATCGGTGCATTCCTCCACGTCGAGTCGGTTGCGAGGAGCTTCCTCCAGCTCGGTGAGGTGGGCAACAGGTCCGATTCCGGCTGCTCAATGTGTACAAGATGAGCAGCTCGGGGCCGGTCGCACTGGGCGGATTGCTCAGTGCCCGGCCCGATCGCCTCCAGGTTGACGCGCGGTGAGGTGTCCGGCGAACCACTGCGCGGCCAGGTCGGCGACCGCCTCCAGTGCCCCCGGCTCCTCGAACAGGTGGCCCGCACCGGGGATGATCTTCAGCGCGCTCTCGCAGCGCAGTTCGGAGCGGGCCTGCCGGTTCAACTCCACCACCTCCCCGTCCGCGCCGCCCACGATCAGCAGCGTCGGCGCGGTCACCATCGGCAGCCGGGCCTCGGCCAGGTCCGGGCGGCCGCCGCGGGAGACGATCGCGCCCGGCGCGGTGTCCGGGTCGGCCGCCGCCCACAGTGCCGCGGCCGCGCCGGTGCTCGCCCCGAAGTAGCCGAACGGCAGGCCCGCCAGCGGCGGGTGGCGGCGCACCGTGCGGGTCGCCTCGGCCAGGCGGCCGCCCAGCAGACCCGGGTCGAACACCTTCCAGCGGTCCTCGGCCTCGTGCGGCGACAGCAGGTCGAACAGCACGGTGGCCAGGCCTTCCCGGTGCAGCCGTTCGGCGACCTTCCGGTTGCGCGGGCTGCCCCGGCCGGAGCCGCTGCCGTGCGCGAACAGCACGACGCCGATGGGGTGTTCGGGCACCGCGATGACCGCCGGGCCGGTCGGGAAGGCCAGTTCGTGGGTGGCCACCGCCGGGCGGCGCGGCCGGTTCGCCTGTTCGAGCGCGGCCAGCACCTCCTCGTCCGTGGTCTGCCGGAAGTCCTGGTAGAACTCGCCGACGGCCAGGAACCGGGACGGGGTGTGCACCGCGACGAACGCGTCCGCCGCGCCGGCCAGCCGGGACGTCCAGTCGTACGGGGCGACCGGCACCGCCAGCACCACCCGCGCCGCGCCGCGGGCCCGCACCAGCCGGCAGGCCGCCAGCGCCGTCGAACCCGTCGCCACCCCGTCGTCCACCACCAGCACCGTGCGCCCGGTGAGCGGCACCGGCGGGCGGCCCTCCCGGTAGGCGGCGGCGCGGCGGGCCAGCTCGGCGCGCTCACGGGCCTCCACCGCCGCGAACTGCTCGGGGGTGACGCCGGCCATGTCCACCACGGTCTGGTTCACCACCCGGGCGCCGTCCTCGCCGACCGCGCCCATCGCCAGCTCCGGCTGCTCCGGCACCCCCACCTTGCGGATCACGCACACGTCCAGCGGCGCCCCCAGGGCCGCCGCCACCTCCACCGCCACCGGCACCCCGCCCCGGGGCAGGGCCACCACGACGGCGTCCCGCGCCTCGGCGGCCTTGGCGGGGGTGTCGGTGAGCGCGGCGGCGAGTCGGCGTCCCGCATCGGTCCGGTCGGTGAAGTGCATGAGGGAACCTCTCCGTTCTCCACCGTACGCGCGTGGGGTGGGAGCGGAGAGGTCGGAACAGCGGGGCCCCGGAACGGGACAGAACGGGTGATAAGAAAAAAATAAGTATTAACCGTCCGATAGCGTTAGTTTCCCCTCAGACCGGGTAGCGACCAAGTGGTTTCGCATTGGCCTGACTACGAGGAGGTGATCCAGGTGTCTACCCAGCTGCCGTCGGGCATGGAGCATCATCCGGACATCCTGGAGATGCGTGAACACGCCGAACGGGCGACATCCACGACCGCAGGGCAGGGGACGGAGGCACTGGCGATCTGCGCCGGTCTGTTCCTCGCCATCTCGCCATGGGTGGTCGGCTTCAGCGGCTTCACAGGCCTGGCCATCAGCAACCTGGTGCTCGGTATCGCCTACACCGTCCTGATGGCGGGCTACGGCCCGGCATGGGGCCGCACGCACGCACGCGCCTGGGCCTGCGCGGTCATCGGCGTGTGGACGATCATCGCGCCCTGGGCCGTCAACGGCGGAGCGCACATCCGCCGGACCATCCTGACCAACACGATCACGGGCGGCATCATGACGCTGCTGGCCCTGGCCGCGGTCGGAATGGTGTTCGCCGGAGCTTCCGGCGCGGCGCGACGACGCCCCTGATCGTCGCGTGACCTCCTTCCGCCCCGGCCCCGCCGCCGGGGCGGACCCATGTCCGGCGCCGGGACGGGGTCCGGCAGCGCCGCGCGGTGGACGGAAGGTGAACGGCAGGTCGGGGAACGGTCACAGCCCGGGGCCGGGCGGCATGACGCGGGCGCCGACCGGGCAGCCACGCTGTGGAACCACGGGGGAGGGCCGGAGTGACCGTACGGGAACAGCAGCTGTGGGCGGCCGTGGTGGCGGCCCGGCAACAGGTCCGGCAGAGCGGGGACGCGGCGCTGCCCGCCCTGGTCGAAGCGCTGCACTGGTGGTGCGGCCCGCTGCTGGGCAACCGGGCGCGGGCGGACGAAGTGGATGCCGCCCTGGCCGAATGCGTATCCGCCGCACGGCAGTTGGTGGGCGTCCGCCCCGAGTACCTGCCCGCACTGGCGGCCGCGCTGTACCGGCAGTCGCTCGCCCTCGGCCACCGCGGCGAACGCGCCCGCGCGCTGCCGCTCGCCCGCGAAGCGCTCACCCACTACCGGGAGCTGGCCGACGACGACCTCCGGGTGTTCGGGCCGCCGACCGCCGCCGCCCTGGAGAACCTGGCCAACCAGCTCGCCGGGACGGGCGCCCGCACCGAGGCCGTCGACACCGTCCGGGAAGCCGTGGCCCTGCGCCGACGACTCGCCACCCGCCACCCCGGCCGGCAGCAGGACCTCGAACTCGCCTCCGCCCTCGCCGACCTGGGCATCGCCCTCGGCGAGGCCGGCCGCCACCAGGAAGCCGTGGACGTCGCCCAGGAAGCCGTCGCGGGATACCGGGCAGCGGGCGGCGGCCGGGGCCCGGACCGGGTCGCGTACTGGGTGGCGCTGGCCAGCCTGGTCCAGGAGCTGGAGCACACCGGCCGCCACCACGAACGGGAGCCGGTGCTGGAAGAACTCGCCGACACCCACCGCCGGGCCGTCCGGCACAACCCGGAACTGGTCGCCGAACTGGACGCGACCCTGCGCGAGCGGGGCTACCGCGTCGGCCCCGACGGGCGACTGCGACGGGAAGCGCCCGAACCGTCACGCGAACAGTGGATGAGAATCGCCGAGTTGACGAAGCGCGGGCACGCGCTGGCGAACCGCGGCGACCCGGCGGGCGCGGTGACGGCGTTCCAGCAGGCACTCGCGCTGGCCCGGCAACTGCCCGCCGCCGACGCCCGGACGCGGCCGACGCTGGCCGCCGTGCTGCACGACCTCGGCCTGGCGCTCGGCTGGGACGGCCGCCCGGCGGAGGCGATCGGCGTCCTGGAGGAGTCCGTCCGGCTGCACCGGGCGGAGCTCGCGCAGCGCGGCGCGCCGGTGGCTCCGCTGCTGGCCGAGAGCCTCGACACACTCGGCAACCGGCTCTCCGTACTCGGCCGCCACCGGGCGGCGCTGGCCGCCACCCGGGAGGCGGTGGAGCTCCAGGAACAGGTCGCGGAGCGGACCGGCGGGGAGCGGGAGAACCGTGAACTCGCCCGGATGCTCAACAACTTGAGCATCCGGTACGCCGACCGCAAACGGCACCGCGCGTCCCGCGACGCCTCCCGCCGATCCGTCGCCCGCTACCGTTCCCTGCCCTTCGCCGGCCCCGAGCACCTCACCGGCCTGGTGCACGCCCTCACCAACCTCGCCCTCCGCGAGGCCCGGCTGCGAAACACCGAACCCGTCGCACCCCTGGTCCGCGAAGCGGTCAAGCTGATCCACCTGCCCCGGGGCCACCAGCGCGCCCAACTCGCCGAATCCCTGCACTGGTTGGCCTGGTACCTGCGCCGCCACGGCGACCCGGCGACGGCGGACATCGCGAAGATGGCAGAGGCGAGGCTGCGGTACTGAGCGGCCCCGGACAGGCCCTACTGGCTCGGGCGGGTCATCCGCAGGACGTCGAGGGCCTCGTCCAGCTGGGCCTCGGTGAGCAGGCCGCGGTCCAGGTAGCCGCGTTCGACCACCACCTGGCGGATGGTCTTGCGCTCCGCGAGGGACTGCTTGGCGACCTTCGCGGCCTCCTCGTAGCCGATGTACCGGTTGAGCGGGGTCACCACCGACGGGGAGGACTCCGCGTACTCGCGGGTGCGCTCCGCGTTCGCGGTGATGCCGTCGATGGTGCGGTCGGCCAGCAGGCGGGCCGCGTTCGCCAGCAGGCGCACCGACTCCAGGACATTGCGGGCGATGACCGGGAGCATCACGTTCAGCTCGAAGTTGCCGCTCGCCCCGGCCACCGTGACGGTGGTGTCGTTGCCGATCACCTGCGCGGCGACCATCAGCACCACCTCGGGCAGCACCGGGTTGACCTTGCCCGGCATGATCGAGGAACCCGGCTGCAGGTCCGGCAGGTTGATCTCGCCCAGGCCGGTGCGCGGGCCGGAGCCCATCCAGCGCAGATCGTTGGCGATCTTGGTGAAGCCGACGGCCACCGTGCGCAGCTGGCCGCTCAGTTCGACCAGGCCGTCGCGCGCGCCCTGCGCCTCGAAGTGGTTGCGGGCCTCCGTCAGCGGCAGCCCCGTGGCCCGGGCGACCTCGGCGATCACCGCCGCGGAGAACCCGGACGGGGTGTTGATGCCGGTGCCCACCGCCGTTCCGCCGAGCGGCAGTTCGGCGAGCCGGGGCAGAGTGGCCGTCAGCCGCTCCACGCCGTGGCGGACCTGCGCCGCGTAGCCGCCGAACTCCTGGCCGAGGGTGACGGGCGTGGCGTCCATCAGGTGGGTCCGGCCGGACTTCACCACCTCGGCGAACTCCCCGGCCTTCGCCTCCAGCGCCCCCGCGAGGTGCTCCAGCGCCGGGATCAGCTCGTGCACCACGGCCCCCGTGGCCGCGATGTGGATCGAGGACGGGAACACGTCGTTCGACGACTGTGAGGCGTTGACCTGGTCGTTCGGGTGCACGGGACGGCCCAGGCGCTCGCCCGCGAGGGTGGCGATCACCTCATTGGCGTTCATGTTCGACGAGGTGCCGGAGCCGGTCTGGAACACGTCCACCGGGAACTCGCCGTCCCAGCGGCCCTCCGCGACCTCCTCGGCCGCGGAGCGGATCGCTGCCGCGACCGGCTCCTCCAGCACGCCCAGGCGCGCGTTCACCGTCGCCGCCGCCGCCTTGATCCGGGCCAGCGCCGCGATGTGGGCGCGCTCCAGGCGCTGGCCCGACACCGGGAAGTTCTCGACCGCGCGCTGTGTCTGCGCCTGCCACTTGGCCGTCGCCGGCACCCGCACCTCGCCCATCGAGTCGTGCTCGGTCCGCCAGCCCTGCTCGTTCTTGCTGTCCGCCATGGTGGGACACCTCCTGGTCCCGTCAGCCTTCCACGGCCGCCGGGCATTCCCACCCCGTCCCACCTGCGTGTCGGCCCGCGCCGTCCCCCGGTGGCGCGGGCCGAGGCGGCGTCAGCCGTGGTAGGAGGCGATGATCTTGGTGAAGGCGTACGCGGACTGGCTGATGCCGCTGCAGGTGTCGCCCGCGGGGGTGCCGGACGGGCACGGGCGGTCGCGGTTGACCGCCCAGAAGGTGAACCGGGCCAGGTGGTGGGCCTTGGCGTAGTTCAGCATGGTGGTGAAGTCGGCGGTGGAGACCGTCTCGTCGGACTCGTCGGTCTTTCCGTTCATCGAGGAGATCCCGATGTGCTTGTACGCCGTCGCCGAGTCGTAGCCGTAGGCGGCGGCCACCGCGTTCTTCAGGCCGTCGGCGGCCTGGGTGGAGACGGTGCCCATCGCGCCGCTGTGGCCGCCGAAGTCGAACGGCATGACGGTCCAGCCGTCCACCGCGAGGCCGGCCGCCGCGCCCTTCTTGATCAGGTCGGTGCCGGTGGAGTCCGGGCCGGTGGGGGTGGTGCCGAAGGTGACGTACACCTTCAGGCCCGGGTTGTTGGTCTTGACCGTCTTCAGCGCGCTGATCACCCGCTGGCGGACCGTCGCGTTGGCGGCCTCGGTGTTCTCGATGTCGATGTCGATCGCCTTCAACCGGTACGCGTCGATCACCTTCTGGTACGCGCCGGCCAGCGCGGAGGCCGAACTGCACTTCTCGCCCAGCTTGTTGCCGCTCCAGCCGCCGAAGGAGACCAGCACGTCGCCGCCAGCGCTGCGGATCGCGTTGATGGTGCTCTGGTCGCTGCCGCCGGTGAGCGCCCGGGAGCCGTCCCACTTCGGGTTGCAGCCGCCGTCGGAGAGCATGAAGGCCAGCGTGAACTGGGTGGCGCCGGTGGCCTGCATCACCTGCACCGGGTTCTGCGGGCTGCCCCAGCCCAGGTACTCGTACGGGGCGTTGAGGCCGACCGGGTCGGGGGAGGCGGCCTGCCCGGCCGGGGCCAGGGCGAGCGCGCCGGCCGAGAGGGCGGTGGTGGCGGCGAGGGCGAGCAGCGGACGGGCGAGGGTGGGCTTGGCCATGGGGTCACCGTTCCGGGAGTCGTGGACGCGGCCGGGCGGAGGGTCGTCCGACCGCTCAACTGTTAGGAAAGTTTCCTGATCTGACAGGGAATCAGTTCGCCCTGTCCGCGTCAAGACTCCGGGCCGGACGGGCGGCATACTCCTCGGTAGCCCCGTTCCGCGCAAGCCTCCGAGGAGCCCGCCCCATGTCCACCACGCCGTCCGCGAAGACCGCCGGCCGCCCCGACCCGCTCGACCTGCTCGGCGTCGACGAACTGCTCACCGACGACGAGCGGTTGATCCGCGACACCGTGCGCGCCTTCACCGACCGGCAGATCCGGCCGCACCTCGCCGACTGGTTCGAACGCGGCACCTTCCCGGTCCGCGAGATCGCCCCCGAACTCGGCAAACTCGGCGTCCTCGGCATGCACCTGGACGGCTACGGCTGCACCGGCTCCACCGCCACCGAGTACGGCGTCGCCTGCATGGAACTGGAGGCCGCCGACTCCGGACTGCGCAGCTTCGTCTCGGTGCAGGGCTCGCTCGCCATGCGCTCCATCCACGCCTACGGCTCCGAGGAGCAGAAGCAGCGCTGGCTGCCGGAGCTGGCCGCCGGACGGGCCGTCGGCTGCTTCGCCCTGACCGAACCCGAGGTCGGCTCCGACCCGGCCGCGATGCGCACCCGGGCCCGGCGCGACGGCGGCGACTGGATCCTCGACGGCGCCAAGATGTGGATCACCAACGGCTCGGTCTCCGACGTCGCCGTGGTGTGGGCCGCCACCGAGGACGGCGTGCGCGGCTTCCTCGTCCCGCAGGGAACCCCCGGGTTCACCGCCCGCGACATCCCCGGCAAGCTCTCCCTGCGCGCCTCCGTCACCAGCGAACTCGCCTTCGACGGCGTCCGGTTGCCCGCCGAGGCGATGCTGCCCCACGCGCGCGGCCTGCGCGCCCCGCTGTCCTCCCTCGGCGAGGCCCGCTACGGCATCCTGTGGGGCACCGTCGGCGCCGCCCGCGACTGCTACCGGGCCGCCGTCGACTACGCCCGCGACCGCGAACAGTTCGGCCGCCCCATCGGCGGCTTCCAGCTCACCCAGCAAAAGCTCGTCGACATGGCCCTGGAACTGGAGAAGGCCTACCTGGTCGCCGTCCGGATCGGCCGCCTCAAGGACGAGGGCCGCGCCCAGCCCGCGCACATCTCCTTCGGCAAGCTCAACAACGTCCGCACCGCACTGGAGATCGCCCGCACCGCCCGCACCATCCTCGGCGCCAACGGCATCACCACCGCCTACCCCGTCCTGCGCCACGCCAACAACCTCGAATCCGTCCTCACCTACGAGGGCACCTCCGAGATCCACACCCTGGTCCTTGGCGAGGCCATCACCGGCGAGTCCGCCTACCGCTGATATTCGCTGGTCAGGGCACCCGCGCGGCCCCTACGGTGGCGCCATGACGACGCAACGGCTCCCGACCACCACCCTCTGGCGCCCCACCGGCCCCGAGGAACTGGCCCTGGTCGCCGCGTCCGGCTGGCGCGCCTGGCCGCCGCGGCTGCCCGAGCAGCCGATCTTCTACCCCGTCCTGAACGAGGACTACGCGATCCGGATCGCCCGGGACTGGAACGTCCCGGCGTCCGGCGCCGGGTACGTGACGCGCTTCGAGGTCGAGACCGAGTTCCTCAAGCGCTACCCCGTACAGCAGGCCGGCGGCGAGACCATCCTCGAACTGTGGGTCCCCGCCGAGGAGTTGGCCGAGTTCAACCAGCACCTGGTGGGCGAGATCCAGGTGGTCCACGAGTTCCGCTGATCCCCGGCGAAGGCTGGCTCGTCGGGGAGGCCGGATGCACGAGGGGCCGGGAAGTTCCCACCGCAGGCAGGGCCTGGCTCCCCCTTTCGGGTGGGGTGGTCTCCGCCGGAAGTCGGGGGATGGGGGTCGGGTGTCCGCCTGGGGGACGATCCCGGGCGGTACCTGGTGCGCATGGGCGGGGGGTCGGGGCGGGGGCACCATGGAGGGGACGGTGGACGGCGGGATTGGGTGGGGCAGGGATGGGCGGCGTGCGGCGGGCGGCGGCGGTGGTGGTGGGCGGAGCGGCTGTTGCGGCGCTGGTGGTGATGCTCGCGCCCGCCGCGATACAGAAGGCGCAGGACCGGATGGACCAGACCCTGCGTTACCCGACGGGCGCCGCCGCCAAGGCGGCGGGCAGTCAGGTGCCGAGCTGGCTGCCCGACACGGCCGTGCGGATCGCGTTCCTGGCGGACAGCCAGGACGCCGACCGGCTGATCCGCGCCACGCTGCCCGACCGGACGCTGCCCGCCGGGTGCACCGAGGGGCGCCCGATCGGCAGCGTCCACCTGCGGGCCCACTGGTTCCCGAGCGACACCCCGCAGCGCGCCACCGCGCACTGCGGCCTGTACGACGTCGCGCTAATCGGCGATCAGCTGTACGGCTGGCAGGACGCCGCGGTGGTGGCCAGCGCCAGGCCCAGCAGCGTTCCGGTGCGCTGAGGGAGCCCCGTCCGGGCGATCCGGGCGGATGCGGCAGGACGCCGCGGTGGTGGCCAGCGCCAGGCCCAGCGGCGTTCCGGTGCGCTGAGGGAGCGCCCGTCCGGGCGATCCGGGCGGATGCGGCAGGACGCTGCGGTGGTGGCCCGGCGCCCGGCCCAGCGGCGTATCCGTGCGCTGAGCGGGCGGGGTCCGGCCTTTCGGGCAGGTGGGCGGATGCGATAGGACGGTGCGCATACCTGACACCACGAGGAGCACCATGCCAGGCCCGACCGTCGATGCCGACGGCGACCAGACCGTCCCCGTAGCCCCCGGCCGATCCGACTCCGTCTCCGGCGCACCGAGCAAGGCCCCGTTCGCGGCGGCCACCGTGGCCGTCCTGGGCAGCCTCGCCGCGCTCGGGCCGAGCACCACCGACCTCTACCTGCCCGCGCTGCCCGAGCTGACCGCCGACCTGCACTCCACCGCGCCCGCCGCCCAGCTCACCCTGACCGGCTCGCTGCTCGGCATGGCCGCCGGCCAGCTGCTGTTCGGCCCGCTCAGCGACCGCATCGGCCGCCGCCGCCCGCTGCTGGCCGGACTCGCCGTCTACACCGCGGCAAGCGTGATGTGCGCCGTGGCCACCACGATGCCGATGCTGGTGGCCGGCCGCGCGCTCCAGGGCGCGGCGGGCTCCGCGGGGCTGGTGATCGCCCGGGCGATCGTCCGCGACCGGCTCGAAGGCGTCGCGATGATACGTTTCCTCGCCACCATGGGACTGATCTCCGGTCTCGCCCCGATCCTCGCCCCCGTCGCCGGCGCCCAGCTGCTCCATGTCACCGACTGGCGCGGCACCTTCCTCACCCTGGCCGTGCTCGGCGCGCTGCTCACCGTCGGCTCCGCGCTCGGCATCCGCGAGACCCTGCCGCCCGAACGCCGCCACGGCGACGGCCTCGGCACCACCGTCCGCGCCATCGGCGGACTGCTGGGCGACCGCCCGTTCCTCGGCTACCTGCTCACCAGCACCTTCGCGTTCGGCGCGCTGTTCGCGTACGTCGGCGGTTCGTCGGTGGTGCTGCAGGACGTGTACCGGATCTCCCCGCAGACCTACAGCCTGGTGTTCGCGGTCAACTCGATCGTGCTGCTGGCCGTCACCCAGCTGAACGGCCGGGTGCTGGTGCAGCGCTTCCCCGGGCCGGTGCTGCTGGTCTCGGGGCTGACGGTGGCCGTGGCGGCCGGCCTGGCCGTGGTGCTGTGCACCACCGTCTGGGACACCGGCCTGGCCGGGGTGTGGCCGGCGCTCGCCGTGCTGATGGGCTCGATGGGCGTGATCATGCCGAACGCCAACGGGCAGGCCCTCACCATGGCGCCGCACGCGGCGGGTTCGGCGTCCGCGCTGCTCGGCACCGGCACCTTCCTGTGCGGCTCGCTGGTCGCCCCGCTCAGCAGCGCCGGCGGCCACCCGTCCGCGACCGCCCTCGGCGTGATCGTGCTGGGCTGCTCGCTGCTGGCGCTGGTGTCGTTCCTGCCGCTGTACCGCAGCAGGAGCTGAGCAACACAGTGGCCGCGCCCGGCCGGTGGCGAACAG
>NZ_JBHWEN010000038.1:0-50051 GCF_042734215.1 Kitasatospora sp. NPDC059673
CTCCACACCTACAACTACCATCGCTGCCACACCGCACTCGGAGGACAACCACCGATCACCCGCGTCAACAACCCTGCGGGTCAATACAGCTAGGCGGGCGGATGGGCGCGAGACAGGGGACGCGAACGCAGGTGGGCGCGAAGACAGGGGCGCGGGGAACTGCGCGCAGCGGAGGCACCCACCCGCAAGATCGCGACGCAGGACAATGACCTGCACTTGATCGCGACCTTGCGGACGTGGCCTGCGCTTGTCGCGCAGTTCCCCGCGCCCCTCTCTGCGCACCTCACTACTCCCCGATGAGCTCCCGCCACTGCACGACCTTCGTCGCGTCCACCGCCCCGGCCCAGCCGCCCAGGCGCACCGCGCCGCCGATGTGGAAGGCGTCGAAGCCCGCCGCGCGCAACTCGGGGACGTGTGCGGCGCGCAGGCCGCCGCCGACGAGGATCTGCTGGCGGTAGCCGGGTTCGCCGGACTTGGCGAGTTCGCCGAGGAGGACCTCCCGGCCCGCGTCCACGCCGGCCGGGTCGCCGGAGGTGAGGAAGGTGTCGAGCCCGGGCAGCTCGGCGACGGCGGCGCGGACCTCGGAGCGGTCGGTGCTGTGGTCGATGGCCCGGTGGAAGGTCCAGCGGCAGCCGGTGACGGCGTCGGCGACGGCGCGGGTCGCGTCGAGGTCGATCGCGCCGTCGGGGGTGAGGAAGCCGAAGACGAACTCCTCCGCGCCCTCGGCCCGCAGCGCGGCGGTCCGGGCCAGCAGTACGTCGAGGTCGCCGGGGGTGAAGCCGTCGCGGATGCGGAGCATGACCCGCAGCGGCAGCGAAACGGCGGCGCGGATCGCGGCGAAGTCCTGGACGGTGGGGGTGAGCCCGTCGGCGGCCATGTCGGTGACCAGTTCGAGGCGGTCCGCGCCGCCCGACTCGGCAGCCCTGGCGTCCTGGGGGGTCAGCGCGATCACTTCGAACATTGGTCTAGACATGTCCGACAGCCTGCCACATCGGCCCGCCCCGGGCGACCCCCCTCGGCCGTTCGGCCCCGCGCCCTCTCCCCGTTCGCTCCCCGTCGGCGCCCCGTTCGCCCGTCTCCCTCCCCGTTCGCCCGCCTCCCTCCCCGTTCAGCCCAGCCGGGGCGCGACCTGACGCCCCGCCGGCCGGACGGAGCCGAGCAGTCGGAACGCCAGCAGCAGCGCCAGCGCCGTCCCGAACGCGTACGGCGCGGCCCGCCACACCCCGCCGAGCTGCTCCCAGAGCGAGAACAGGCTGAACCCGGCGGTCAGCGGCAGCAGCGCGACGCCGAATGCGGCGGGCAGCAGCCGGTCGCGGGCGGCGAACAGCATCAGCAGCGGCGGGAGCAGCAGCAGCGCGACGGGCCACCAACCGTCCATCAGGTAGCGGGTGTCGTAGCTGCCCTGGGCCCGGGTCACGGCGAATCCGGCGGCCGCGCCGGCCAGGACCAGCAGCCGGTCGGCCCGGCCGCGGGAGTCGCCCGGCCCGGTCGGTGCGAGGGCCAGCAGCAGGCCGCCCAGCAGGTAGGGCATCAGGACGACGGCGGAGTAGAGGAAGAACCAGCCGCTGCCGGGCTTCGGGCCGAACAGGTCCAGCGCGGCGTACCCGATCCGGACGGCGCCGAGCAGCACCACCACGGCGCCGAGCAGCCGGACGGCCCGCCAGGCGCCGAACGCGGCGGCGGCGGCCAGCAGCAGCGGGACGACGACGAGGCCCAGCACGGCGAGGTTCTCCACCAGCCGGGCCCACGGCACGGCCGTTCCGGCCCGGGCGGCGTCGGTGATCCCGAACTCCCGCCAGTCGCCGGTGCCGGGCAGGGTGCCGAGGCCGAGCAGGGCGCCGGCCAGCAGCGGGGCGGCGGCGACCAGCAGGCGGCCGGGGAGCGCGGTCTCGGTCAGGCCGGTGCGTAGCCGCAGGCCATAGCCGGCGAGGTCGAGTGCCTCGCGGGCGGTGGCGAGGCGGCCGGAGCCGGCGGTGGTGTCGGCGAACACCTCGGCGAGTTCGGCGCCCCGGTCGCGGCGGTAGCGGGCGGGGTAGAGCGCGAGGGCGGTGCGCAGCGCCAGGTTCATGCGGTGGCCCCCCGGGGACGGGCGGCGCCGCCGAGGCGGCGCTGCGCCTCGGCGGCGACGGTGCGCAGCCGTTCGGCCTCGGTGGCCAGGACGTCCCGGCCGGTGCCGGTGAGGGCGTAGGTGCGGCGGGCCCGGCCGTCGACGATCTCCTCGGCGGCGACCTCGATCAGGCCCTGCTGGAGCAGCCGGTCGAGGGCGCCGTACAGGGTTCCGGTGCGGAGCCTGACCCGCCCCCCGGAGATCGCTTCGACCTCCTGGATCAGCGCGTATCCGTGCCGGGGGGCGTCCGCGAGGGCGGTGAGCAGCAGCAGGGTGGGTTCCTGCATGGCGCGTTCAGTCATACGACTACATATATCGCCGACCTTCCTATCCCCGCCATCCGGATCCGCTCCGCCCTGCGGGGTCGTCCCGGCGCAGCGCGCCGAGCAGGCCGGCCAGCACCGGCAGCCCCAGGGCGAACAGCGCCAGGGTGGCCCACGGGATGTCGGCGGTGTTCAGCACGGCGGGCGCGCCCATCACCCCGGTCACCCGGGAGCGCAGCAGGGCGTAGGCGGGGACGAAGCCGCTGACGGTGCCGAGCAGGGCGCCGAGCAGGGAGATCAGTCCGGCCTGGAGTCCGGCGACGGTGCGCCGGGTGCGCGGCCGGGCGCCGATCGCGGACAGCAGGACGCGTTCGCGGCGGGCGTCGTCGGCGGCCAGCGCGGTGGAGACCACGGCCGCGCCGAGCACCACCAGGGCGGCGAAGCCGCTGAGCGCGACCCGCACCACGCTGTCCTGCGGCCGGAAGCCGCGCTCCACCCCGAACTCGGAGTGCGGGGCGAGCCGGGCGACGGTGGCGGCGGCCCGCTGTTCGGCCCGGTCGGGGACGGGGGTGGTGGGCAGCCAGATCGCCCCGGTCGGCGTGACCTTCAGGCCGAGTCCGCGGATCGTCTCGGGCGCGATCACCAGCGGCGCGTAGCGCTGCGCGGCGGGCCGCTCGACCAGGACGGCCTCGACGGTGACGTCCTTGGCCTCCATGCCGTTGCCCAGCATCCGCAGCACCGCCTTGCCGTCGTGCAGGTAGGACGGGTCGGTGACCACGGCCTTCCCGGCGAGCAGCGCCGTCTCGGCGGCCGGGTCGCGCACCGCCAGCAGGTTGTGCAGCACCGGGACGTCGCCCACCACGGCCGGCCTGGTGACGCGCTGGCCGTAGCGCTGCCCGCCCTCCGCGTACACCACGCTGGAGCAGCCCTCGCAGAACACGTACTGGGCCTCGTACAGGTCGGCCCGCTCGCCGAGGTCCGGCAGGTCCTGGACCAGGGCCGTGCGCAGCTGTGGCAGGGCGTCGGTGTCGCCGTGCACGGTGAGCCGGACGGCGCCGACGGGCTGTTCCAGCCGGTAGGAGGCGCGGTCCTGGGCCTCGGCGCCGGCGGTGTGCACGCCGACCGCGACGGCTCCGGCGACGGCGGCCAGCACGGCGGCGACGGCGGGCCCGGTGCGGGAGCGGTGCCGGGCGGTGTCGCGAAGCGCGAGCCGCGGGCCGACGGGCAGCAGGCGGGCGAGCCGGCCGAGCAGGGCGAGCAGCAGCGGGGTGAACAGCAGCAGGCCGAGTTCGGCGAGCGTCGCGCCGCCCAGCACCGCCAGGGTGCGTATCGACAGTCCGGCGACCACCGGCATCCCGCCGGTCGGGGCGACCACCGCGCCGTACAGCGCGAGCCCGCTGCCGAGCAGCACGACGACCAGGCCGAGCAGCGGCGTCCAGCGGGCGGAGCGGCGCACCGGGTCACGGTCCGTCAGGCCGTCGAGCACCTCGCGGCGTCCGGCCTGCAGGGCGGGCAGCAGCGCGGCCAGCAGGGCGGTGACCACGCCGACGGCGGCGATCGCCAGCAGGTCGGACGGGTTCAGGGTGAGCTGCCCGAACCGGCTGCCGCCCCACTCCTCGATCCGGGTGCGCAGCACGGCGACCAGGGCGGCGCCGACCACGGTGCCGAGGACCGCGCCGGCCGCGCCGAGCACCAGGCCGCCGCCGAGCACCACGGCCCGGACGTGCCCGGGGCGGCCGCCCGCCGCGCCGAGCAGGGCGAGTTGGCGGCGGGCCCGCCGGGCGCCGACCGCGAAGGCGGGGCCGGCCAGCAGCGCGACCTCCAGCAGGGCCATCGCGGCGGTGGTGGCGACCGTCATCAACCGGCGCTCGCGGGCGTCCTGGGCGCCGACGGCCTCCTGCCCGGCCAGCACCTCGGCCGGCGGGTGCGCGGCGACCTGACGGCTCGCCAGGGTGTAGCCGTAGCGGTTGAGTTCGCGCACCTGCTCCCAGCCGAGCTGCGCCCCGGCGGACAGCCGGACCAGCCAGGCGGCCTTGCCGGCGGCGGCCTGTTCGGCACTCGGGTTCTGCGGGGCGAGCCCGGCGACGACCTGAGCGGCGTCCAGCTGCTGGTACAACTCGCCGGGGCGGGCGACCAGTTCGGACTTGTTCAGGTCACCGGGGAGTTCGACGGTGCCGGTCAGCGTGAACGGGGTGGACTCCAGGCCGCGGACGGTGACCCGGTCGCCGATCCGCAGGCCGGTGCCGGTGAGGAACGCCCGGGTGGCAGCGGCCTCGTGGGCGGCGGCGGGGGCCCGGCCGGAGACCAGGTTCAGCCGGCCCTGCCAGAGCTCGCCGGTCAGATCGGCCTCGAAGGTGTCGACGGGGGCCAGGCCGTCCTTGGTCTGCACGGCCGCCACGGGGCCGGTGCGGGCGGGGATCAAGGTGCTGCCCTTGGGGAGCAACTCGCCGAGCAGCGCGGTCGGTTCGGTGGCGGCGGCGCGCTTCTGCTCGGGCGTTTCGTTGCCGGGGCGCAGCGGCAGGGTGCGGACGCCGTCGGCCGGGAACACCGACTGCTCGATGCTCCGGCCCGGGTCGTAGGCGCCGATCAGCGCGTCGGAGCGGCCCATCAGCCGGTCGGAGCGCTCGGCGGCGGTGAGCTGTCCGCTGCGGTGCACCACGTCCACGCCGGTCGCGCCGAGCACCGGCAGCGCGATCATCGCGACCACCAGGGCGCTGCGGCCCTTGGCCCGCCAGGCGTCGCGGCGCGCCATCCGCAGCACCGCCCGCCAGGCGCTCATCGGCCGGCCCCGGTGCGCTGCGCGGCCTCCCGCAGGTACCGGCCGTCCCGGAGGAACACCACCCGGTCCGCCCAGGCCGCGTGGGTGGCGTCGTGAGTGACCATCATGGCGGCGGCTCCGGCGTCGCAGCGCGAACGCAGCACCTGGAGCACGGCCTCGCCGGTGGCGGAGTCGAGCGCGCCGGTCGGCTCGTCGGCGAGCACCAGGCGGCGTTCACCCGCCAGCGCCCGGCCGATCGCCACCCGCTGCTGCTGGCCGCCGGACATGTCCTCCGGGAAACGGTCGGCGAGTTGGGCGATGCCCAGTTCCTCCAGTGCGGCCAGCGCCTCCGCGCGGGCGGTCCGGGCGGAGACGCCGTCGAGTTCGCGCGGCAGCGAGATGTTCTCGGCAGCGGTCAGCGACGGAATCAGGTTGTACGACTGGAACACGTAGCCGACCGAACGGCGGCGCACATCGGCCAACCCGGCCCGGCTCAGGCCCTCCAGCGGGGTGCCCTCGACCAGCACCCGGCCGGCCGACGGGCGGTCCAGGCCGCCGGCCAGCGCGAGCAACGTGGACTTCCCGGAGCCGGACGGCCCCATCACGGCCAGGAACTCCCCGGCGCGCACCTCCAGGTCGATCGGGTGCAGGGCGTGCACCTGGGCCTCGCCCCGGCCGTGCACCCGCCCGACTCCCTCCAGGCGCAGCACGGCCTGCGCGCTCGATCCGGTCATGACTCCCCCTCGGAACAGCGGAACGTCTTGCATACCGAGTATGTATAGCCTTCGCGCGACGACTACTCAAGTCTGCGTCATAAGTCGGTGAACTACCTATAGTGTGGGTCACATCCGGGCTACCTCCGGCAGGGAGCAGAATGACCGTCATGACCGCATCGCTGTCCGAGCGCTGGCACGCCCTGCTCACCCGCTGCGGCGCCACCGTCAACCCGGAGCCGTACGCCCGCGACCTGCTCGCCCGCTGGGCCGAACCGCAGCGCCGCTACCACACCACCGACCACCTGCGGGCCGTCCTGGACCGGATCGACGAACTCGCCGACCACGCCGAGGACCCGGACGCCGTCCGGCTGGCCGCCTGGTTCCATGACGCCGTCTACCGGCCCGACCGTTCCGAGAACGAGGAACGCAGCGCCGCCCTCGCCTGCCGCGCCCTGCGCGAGGCGGGCCTGCCCGAATCCCTGGTCCACGAGGTCGCCCGCCTGGTCCGGCTCACCCTCACCCACCACCCCGCACCCGGCGACCACAACGGCGAAGTCCTCTGCGACGCCGACCTCGCCGTCCTCGGCTCACCCCCCGACCGCTACGCGGCTTACACCGCCGCCATCCGCGAGGAATACTCCTTCGTCCCCCCGGACGCCTTCCGCGAGGGCCGCACCGCGATCCTCCACCACCTCCTCGCCCTCCCCGCCCTCTACCGCACCCCCGAGGCCCACACCCGCTACGACGCGCAAGCGCGAGCGAACATGCAGGCCGAACTCAGGGAGCTGGGGAGCTGAAAACAGGGGGCGCAAAAGCAGGTGGGCGCGAAAACAGGTGGGCGCGAGAGCAGGTGGGCGCGAAAACAGGGGCGCGTGGGGGTACCTCCCGGCCCGCTAGGGCTGGGGGAGAACTGCGCGAAGCGGAAGGCGCCCACCAGCCAGATCGCGACGCAGGACAGTCACTTGCACTTGATCGCGACCTTGCGGACGTGGCGTGCGCTTGTCGCGCAGTTCCCCGCGCCCCCGGTTTCGCGCCCGCCTGCGTTCGCACCCTCTCGCGCCCGCCTGCTCTCACTCGAGCGAACCCACCGCCGCGACGACCATCCCCTTCTTGCCGCACACCCAGTGCGGATCCGCCCCCAACTCCGGCTCCACGCCGAGCGCGTGCGGGTCGTCCTCCGCCGCGCACGCGGAACAGAGCGGCCAGCGCCCGTACGACTCCAGCAGCGCGTCCTGTACGTCCTGGGCGATCAGCCCGAGCACGAACTCGCAGCCGTCGGGCCACTGTTCGAGCCACCAGCGGCGGTGGGTGACGGCGTCCTCGACCAGCGAGACGATCGCGGCGTCGGCGACGTCACGCGCGGTGAGGTCGGCGAGGATCAGTGCGCGGGCGTTGTGCAGGGCGGCTTCGATCTGGGGGCTGGCCATCCGCCCATTGTCCCAAACCGCCGCGACAAGCAGGAACGCCGCGAGGGCGGCCTCCCGAAGGAGACCGCCCTCACGGCGTGAGAACGACGGATCCGTCCGAAGGGCCGGATCAGAAGTCCATGTCACCGCCCGGCATGCCGCCGCCGGCGGCCGCAGCGGCCTTCTCCGGCTTGTCGGCGATGACGGCCTCGGTGGTGAGGAACAGCGCCGCGATGGAGGCGGCGTTCTGCAGGGCGGAGCGGGTGACCTTGGCGGGGTCGATGATGCCGGAGGCGATCAGGTCGACGTACTCGTTGGTCGCGGCGTTCAGGCCGTGGCCGGCGGGCAGGTTGCGGACCTTCTCGACCACGACGCCGCCCTCGAGGCCGGCGTTGGTGGCGATCTGCTTGATCGGGGCTTCCAGGGCCACGCGGACGATGTTGGCGCCGGTGGCCTCGTCGCCGTCCAGCTCCAGCTTCTCGAACGCGACACCGGCCTGCAGCAGGGCGACGCCACCACCGGCGACGATGCCCTCCTCGACGGCGGCCTTGGCGTTGCGCACCGCGTCCTCGATGCGGTGCTTGCGCTCCTTGAGCTCGACCTCGGTGGCCGCGCCGGCCTTGATGACGGCCACGCCGCCGGCCAGCTTGGCGAGGCGCTCCTGGAGCTTCTCGCGGTCGTAGTCCGAGTCGGAGTTCTCGATCTCGGCGCGGATCTGGTTGACGCGACCGGCAACCTGGTCGCTGTCGCCGCCGCCGTCGACGATGGTGGTCTCGTCCTTGGTGATGACGACCTTGCGGGCGGTGCCCAGCAGGTCCAGGCCGGCGTTCTCGAGCTTGAGGCCGACCTCCTCGGAGATCACGGTGCCGCCGGTCAGGATGGCGATGTCGCCCAGCATGGCCTTGCGGCGGTCGCCGAAGCCCGGGGCCTTGACGGCGACGGACTTGAAGGTGCCGCGGATCTTGTTCACGACCAGGGTCGACAGGGCCTCGCCCTCGACGTCCTCGGCGATGATGACGAGCGGCTTGCCGCTCTGCATGACCTTCTCCAGCAGCGGGAGCAGGTCCTTGACCGAGGAGATCTTGGAGTTGGCGATGAGGATGTACGGGTCCTCGAAGCTCGCCTCCATGCGCTCCAGGTCGGTGGCGAAGTAGGCGGAGATGTAGCCCTTGTCGAAGCGCATGCCCTCGGTGAGCTCGAGCTCCAGGCCGAAGGTGTTGCTCTCCTCGACGGTGATGACGCCTTCCTTGCCGACCTTGTCCATGGCCTCGGCGATGAGCTCGCCGATCTGGGTGTCGGCGGCCGAGATGGAGGCGGTGGAGGCGATCTGCTCCTTGGTCTCCACGTCCTTGGCCTGGGCCAGCAGCTGGTCGGAGACGGCGGCGACGGCCTTCTCGATGCCGCGCTTCAGGGCCATCGGGTTGGCGCCGGCGGCGACGTTGCGCAGACCCTCGCGGACGAGCGCCTGGGCCAGCACGGTGGCGGTGGTGGTGCCGTCACCCGCGACGTCGTCGGTCTTCTTGGCGACCTCCTTGACGAGCTCGGCACCGATCTTCTCGTACGGGTCCTCGAGCTCGATCTCCTTGGCGATGGAGACACCGTCGTTGGTGATGGTGGGGGCGCCCCACTTCTTCTCCAGAACGACGTTGCGACCCTTGGGGCCGAGCGTGACCTTCACGGCGTCGGCAAGCTGGTTCATGCCACGCTCAAGGCCGCGGCGGGCTTCCTCGTCAAAGGCGATGATCTTGGCCATTAGAAGTGGTCCTCCGGGACACGGTCGACTGCTCGGACCAAGGGGGTGCCCGCGACGGACGGCCCAGGAGAGCGCGGGTCCTGTCCCCGCCGCTTCCGGGGCCTCACCGGCCCGGTCCGTTGTCACTCTCACGCTGTGAGTGCTAACGCCAATGATTAGCACTCGGGGGTGTCGAGTGCAAGCCCATTCGGCGCCCTCCGACAGCCCTCCCGGGAAACCCGCAGGCCGGGCCGGAGAACGCCGACAGGCCCGACCTCGGACGCGTCGCGCCGGGGCCGGACCTGCCGGGTCGTACCTGTCGTGGGTGCGGTCTACCGGGCCGTCAGGCGCCGGCGGCGCGGACCATGTCGGCCTGCGGACCCTTCTGACCCTGCGAGATCTCGAACTCGACCCGCTGGCCCTCTTCCAGGGTGCGGTAGCCGTCCATCTGGATCGCGCTGTAGTGGACGAACACGTCCGCTCCACCGTCGACCGCGATGAAGCCGTAGCCCTTCTCGGCGTTGAACCACTTGACGGTGCCCTGAGCCATTCCGAACTCCCCTTGTGCTGTGCTGGCCCTTCAGAGATCCGCGGGACGCGGACCCGGAGGTCTGGAAGGCCGGCCTGTGGGGACTCCCCCCCGTACGGCGCAGCCTCTGTCGCGGCTGAATGTATCCGGATATGCGCCCTCTGCAACAGGGCCTAATTTTGCGGAAACTCCGCGCCCGGCAGGGGATATGACGGGGCGAAAGGTATGCAGGGCGACAATTGCCACCGGACATAACGGACGCGTCCCCGCAAATCGCCGGAAGAATTCTGACGGCGGCCTGACAGGCCGAGCGGCGAACGGTCCGGCGCATGTCTCGGAGCGCGGGACGGGACGGGGCCGGCGCGAGGTGCGGCACGGGGAAAAGCGAGGATTGGAACGGGCCGTATCGGGGAACGGCTCCACCCGCACTCTACTCCCCCGCAAAGGCGGGAATTCCAGCGGCCCGCCGGGTCGGAATCACGGCTGCCCGCACGCCCTCGGCCGATGCGCCGAGCCGCCGCCAGGCGGCTCGGAAATCGAATTCCGAGCGCGCGCCCGACGGCGGCGGAGCGAATGCGCGGGGCGGCGTCAGCAGCCGCCGGCCACCGCCGGAATGATCGACACCGAGGCGCCGTCCTTGATCTCGGTCTCCAGACCGTCCGCGAAGCGCACGTCGTCGTCGTTGACGTACACGTTCACGAAGCGGCGCAGCTTGCCGGTGTCGTCCAGCAGGCGGGCGGCGATGCCGGTGTGGTTGGCCTCCAGGTCCGCGACGACGGCGGCCAGGGTGGCGCCCTCGGCGGTCACCTCGGCGGCGCCGCCAGTGTAGGTGCGGAGGATGGTGGGGATGCGGACGGTGGCGCTCATGGGGTTGGCTCCTCGAAGAACTTGGGGGGGTCAGGCCGGGAGGGTTCAGGCGGAGGCGAGACCGGCGGCGCGGAAGGACTCCAGCGTCGGGCGGATCACGGCGGTCATGCCGGAGTCGGCGACCGCGTCGAGGGTCTTCAGGCCGTCACCGGTGTTGATCGCGACGGTCTCCTTGCCCGGGTCGAGCTGCCCGGTCTCGACCAGCTTCTTCAGCACGCCGATGGTGACGCCGCCCGCGGTCTCGGCGAAGATGCCCTCGGTGCGGGCCAGCAGCTTGATCGCCTCGACCACCTGGGCGTCGGTGACGTCCTCGACGGCGCCGCCGGTGCGGCGGGCGATGTCGAGCACGTACGGGCCGTCGGCGGGGTTGCCGATCGCCAGCGACTTGGCGATGGTGTCCGGCTTGACCGGCTTGATCACGTCGCGGCCGGCCTTGAACGCGGCGGAGACCGGGGAGCAGCCCTCGGCCTGGGCGCCGAAGATCCGGTACGGGCGGTCCTCGACCAGGCCGAGCTTGATCAGCTCCTGCAGGCCCTTGTCGATCTTGGTGAGCTGGGAGCCGGAGGCGATCGGGATGACGATCTGCTCGGGCAGCCGCCAGCCGAGCTGCTCGCAGATCTCGAACGCCAGGGTCTTGGAGCCCTCGCCGTAGTACGGGCGCAGGTTGACGTTGACGAAGCCCCAGCCCTCACCGGCCGGGTCACCGATCAGCTCCGAGCAGAACCGGTTCACGTCGTCGTAGTTGCCGTCGATGCCGACCAGCTCGCCGCCGTACACAGCGGCCATCACGACCTTGCCCTGCTCCAGGTCGTGCGGGATGAACACGCAGGACTTGAAGCCGGCCCGGGCCGCGGCGGCGCCCACCGCGCCCGCCAGGTTACCGGTGGAGGAGCAGGACAGCGTGGTGAAGTCGAAGGCGCGGGCGGCCTCGATCGCGCAGGCCACCACCCGGTCCTTGAACGAGTGGGTGGGGTTGCCGGAGTCGTCCTTGATGTGCAGCTGCGCGGTGAAGCCCAGCTCGCGGCCCAGGTTGTCGGCCTTCACCAGCGGGGTCCAGCCCGGGTTCAGGTTCGGCTTGCCCGCGACGTCGGCCGGGACGGGCAGCAGCGGGGCGTAGCGCCAGATCGACGCCGGGCCGGCCTCGATCCGCTTGCGCAGTTCCTCGGCGTCGTGGCCGGCGTAGTCGTAGGCGATCTCCAGCGGACCGAAGCACTCCAGGCACGCGAAGCTCGGGCCGAGCGGGAAGCGGGTGCCGCACTCGCGACAGGACAGTGCGGTGGCCGGACCGAGATCGACGGCGGCAGCTGCGGGGGTGTCAACAGCCATGGTGGCGAGGCCCTTTCTCCTCATCTTCCCCGGGACGCGGTCGCGCCCGGGCCGGAATTGGCACCTGTCCCGCCGGGCCCTGCGAGGCCGCGCGAGAAGGTTGCCGGGACGTCAACGGGCCGTTCCCTCAGTCCCTCTGGATGAGCTCTGTGAAGTTGTGGTCGTACGCTGCGAGCGACCCCGGCGTGCGAAGGTCCGAGCGCAGTACGAAGACTGTAACGGAAGGCCGGTGCAGTCCAACCTCACCGTCCGACACCCGAGACAGACCGAGACAGGGAGCGAGATCTTGGCCGAGCAGCCCGAGCCCGGGGTCCTGCCGGAAGTGGCCGACTGGCTGCGCCGCCGGTCCTGGACGGCCGCCGACCGGCCGCTCGACCGGCTGCTCGCCGCCAAGCACGCCGCCGGCCCGGCCGGCACCGTCAGCGTGGTGCTGCCCGCCCTGGACGAGGAACCCACCGTCGGCGAGATCGTCAGCACGATCCGCACCGAGCTGATGGAACGCGTCCCGCTGGTCGACGAACTGCTGGTGGTCGACTCCGGCTCGGTGGACGGCACCGCCGCCGCCGCGGCCGCCGCCGGCGCCCGGGTGGTGCACCGCGACGCCATCCTGCCCCGGCTGCCCGCCGCCCCCGGCAAGGGCGAGGTGCTGTGGCGCGCACTGCTCGCCAGCAGCGGCGCGATCGTCTGCTACATCGACGCCGACCTGCGCGAGTTCGACCCGGCGTTCGTCTCCGGCATCGTCGGCCCGCTGCTCACCGACCCCGCCCTGCACCTGGTCAAGGCCATGTACGACCGCCCCTTCGAGGCCGACGGCGCCATCGTCCCGGCCGGCGGCGGCCGGGTCACCGAACTGGTCGCCCGCCCGCTGCTCAACCTGCACTGGCCGCAGCTGGCCGGCTTCGTCCAGCCGCTCGGCGGCGAGTACGCGGCCCGCCGCAGCCTGCTGGAGCGGCTGCCCTTCCCAACCGGCTACGGCGTCGAACTCGGCCTGCTGGTCGACGCGTTGGAGCTGGTCGGGCTGGACGCGCTGGCCCAGGTCGACGTCGGCGTCCGGCACCACCGCCACCAGGACGGCCAGGCCCTCGGCCGGATGGCCGCCACCATCTACCGCACCGCCCTGGAACGCCTCGACCGCGCCCACCGCCTGAAGGCCGACGACGACCTGGTCCGCCCCCTGCTCACCCAGTACACCCGCACCACGGACGGCTTCACCCCCCGCACCCACCCCGTGCCGGCCACCGAACGCCCGCCGATGATCACCGTCCCGGAGTACCGCAACCGCTGACCGCGGCCCCACGTCCGTCCCGGCGAACGGCATCCACCTGCCCGATCAGCCGGCCGCCGTGGTGGCCCTCGGTGCCGCCGCTGCCCGACCACGGCCCGGCCCGCCCGTTCCCGGAGGGCTGACCCCACTGTTCACCCGGCGCGAGCCGCGCCGGGTGGTTTGGTCCGCTGATCGCACGGCAAGGTTGGCTGTATGGCCGATCACGCGTCCGAACGCCCCAAGCAGTCCGGAACCGCCCCGATCCTGGTGGCCTCCAACCGCGGCCCGGTGTCCTTCCGCACGGAGGACGACGGCGCGCTGAGCCTCCGCAGAGGCGGCGGCGGCCTGGTCTCCGGGCTCTCCGCGATCGACGACCCGAACGCCGTCTGGGTCTGCGCCGCCCTCTCCGCCGCCGACCGCACCGCCGCCCGGCAGGCCCCCGACGGACGCCTCGACCGGGCCGGCCACGACGTCGGCGGACAGGCCGTCCGGATGCTGGACATCGACCCGGAGACCTTCGCCCGCGCCTACAACGGCGTCGCCAACTCCACCCTGTGGTTCGTCCACCACCTGCTGTACGACATCCCCACCAAACCCGTCTTCGACGACCGCTTCCGCACCGAATGGGCCGCCTACCGGGCCTACAACACCGCCTTCGCCGAGGCCCTCGCCGCCGAAGCCGCCCCCGGCGCCGCCGTCCTGGTGCAGGACTACCACCTCTCGCTGGCCCCCGCGCTGCTCCGCGAACTCCGCCCCGACCTGCGCATCGGCCACTTCTCGCACACCCCCTGGGCCCCGCCCGACTACTACCGGCTGCTGCCCGACGACGTCGCCGCCGAGGTCCTCCGCGGCATCCTCGGCGCCGACCGCGCCGCCTTCCTCACCCGCCGCTGGGCGCTCGCCTTCGCCGACTGCTGCGAGACCGTCCTCGGCGCGGGCATCGACCGCGACGCCCTCACCGTCACGCACGCCGGCCGCACCACCCGGCTCGGCGTCCACGGCCTCGGCGCCGACGCCGCGTTCCTGCGCGAACGCGCCCACCGGCCCGACGTCGACGAACGCCTCGCCGCCCTGCGCGAAGCCGTCGGCCACCGGCGCACCATCGTCCGGGTCGACCGCACCGAACTCAGCAAGAACATCGTCCGCGGCCTGCTCGCCTACCGGCACCTGCTGCGCACCCGCCCCGAATGGCTCGGCCGGGTCGTCCACATCGCCTTCGCCTACCCCTCGCGCACCGACCTCGTCGAATACCGCGAGTACACCGCCGCCGTGCAGCGGATCGCCGAAGAGATCAACACCGAATTCGCCACCGCCGACTGGCAACCGCTGATCCTGCACGTCGAGGACGACTTCCCCCGCTCCCTCGCCGCCTACCGGCTCGCCGACGTCGCCCTGGTCAACCCCGTCCGCGACGGCATGAACCTGGTCGCCAAGGAAGTCCCCGTCGTCTCCGACCACGGCTGCGCCCTGGTCCTGTCCCGGGAGGCCGGCGCCCACGCGGAACTCGCCGACGACGCGATCACCATCAACCCCTTCGACATCGTCGCCACCGCCGAGGCCCTGGCCCAGGCCCTCGCCATGCCCCCCACCGACCGCACCGCCCGCACCAAGCGCCTGGCGGCCGCGGCGACAGCGCTGCCGCCCCAGCAGTGGTTCCTGGACCAGCTCCACGCGTTGTGAGCAAGCCCAGGGAGCCGAGCACCACTGGGGTGCCGGGGCCTGCGCGGAGGCGAACCCAGGGCCGTGCTCACGCACCCAACCGCTGTGCCAGCTCGTTGAGCAGGTCCACCACCCCCGCGGGCCCCGCCACCACCAGGTCCGCGCGGTCGGCCAGCTCCCGGACGGGGGGCTCGCCGGTGACGGGGCCGCTGCAGACGAGGAGGCCGGGGTGGCCCTGCGCCCGGCGCTCGGCGACAGCCTCGTACGCGGCGATGTCACCGAGATCGTCGCCGGCGAACAGCACCGGCCCGGCCTCCCGTTCGGCGAGGAACCTCCGGAGAGCGACGCCCTTGTCGACCCCGGGCGGGCGCAGCTCCAGCACCATCCGCCCGGGTTCGACCACCAGCCCGTGCCGCTGGGCGAGTGCGGCCAACGGCGCGCGCAGCCGCTCCAGCTCGCCGGAGGGGTCGTCCGCGCGCCGGGTGTGCACCGCCAGCGCCCGCCCCTTGTCCTCCACGAAGACACCCTCGGCCGCCTTCAACTCCTCCAGCAGCACCGGCAGTTCACCCCGAACAGCCGCAACGCCCAACGGGGCCGGCGCCGCGGTGACAGCGCCCGTGCGCGCGTCCCAGCGCTCCGCGCCGTAGTGGCCGAGGACGGTCAGGTGCTCCAGGCCGGGAGTGGCGGCGAAGCCGCCGTACCCGGCGGCGGTCGCGGCGGGTCGGCCGGTGACGATGACGACCGAGCCGACCAGCGGGGCGAGTGCGGTGAGGGCGGGGACGACGCCGGGGTGGGCGCGGGCCAGTTCGGGGTCGGCGACGATCGGGGCGAGTGTGCCGTCGAAGTCGAGTCCCACGACCGCGGAGCCCGGGTCGGCGAGCAGGCCCGCCAGTCCGGCCCGCCCTGCCTGGGACGTGATCTGCTCAGCAATTCCCATGGCCCCGACGCTACCGGGCGCAGGCCGCCGACGGGCCCCGATCGCGTCACTGCCGGGCGTCGCGCCGCCCCTGCCGCACCCGCCGCAGCCGGTTGACCAGGACGGGTGCGTGGGCGAGTGCCTCCGGCCGGTCGAGCAGGGCGTTGAGCAGCTGGTAGTAGCGGGTGGCGGAGATGCCGAGTTCCTGCCGGATCGCCTGTTCCTTGGCGCCGGCGGTCCGCCACCCGCGTGCTTCCAGTTCGAGTACCGCCCGGTCGCGGTCGGTCAGTTCGGCCATGTGTCCAGGCTAGACACCGCAGCCGTCAGCCCCCGGCCGGGCATCGCAGCCGTCAGCCCTTGCGGGCCCGCGACGCCTCCGCCGTGGCGGCGGACTGGAGGTCGCCGAGCACGTCCGAGGAGCCGGCCCGCACGGCCTCGCCTATGCGCTGCTTGAGCATGCTGTTGACCTTGTCCCAGGACGGGTCGCCGAGCGGGTAGAAGCTCGCGCTCGGCAGCGCGTTGAGGAACTCGTTGAGGTCCTTGTGCGCGGGGTTGGCGGACATGTCCTCAAGGGTGTCCTGGGTGACGGGCAGCATGTTGTACTGCTCGTCGAACTTGAGGGTGTTCTCCTTCGCGTAGGCGAAGTCGAGGAACTTCTTGATCTCCGCCCGGTGGCCGTTCGCCTTGAACGCCATCACCCAGTCGGCGACGCCCAGCGTCGAGGGCTTGATGCCGGTGTCCTTGCGCGGGATCGTGGCGGTGCCGTACTGGATGTGCCCCGCGACGGCCTTGCTGATCAGCCCGGGGTGGCCGTTGAGCATGGCGGTCTTGCCGGCCGCGAAGTCAGCGAACGCGGTCTTGCGGTCGACCTTGGCCGGGTCGTCGTAGGTGAGGTGCTTCTCGACCAGGTTGGTGCGCAGCCAGGAGAAGGTGGCGCGGTTCGCCGCGCTGTCGATGGTGTAGTTGCCGATGCTGTCGGCGAGTCCGCCGCCGCCGCTCATCGTCCAGATCATCGCCTCGCCCTGGGCCTCCTCGGGGCCGAGCGGCAGCGCGTACGGGGTGACGCCGGGGACCTTGGCCTTGATCTGTTCGGCGGCGCGGCGCACGTCGTCCCAGGTGGTGGGCGGGTTGGTGATGCCGGCCTTGGCGAAGATCTCCTTGTTGTAGAAGAAGACCCGGCTGGAGGAGATGAACGGGATGCCGTACTGGCTGCCGAGCACCTGGCCGGCCTTGGCGAAGGAGTCGAGCAGGTTGACCTGGGTGCGGTTGGAGAGCACGTCGCCGGCCGGGTAGAGGCGGTTGGCGACGACCTGGTCCGCGTAGCCGCCGGTCTGCGCGATGTCAGGGGTCTTGCCCTTCGCGATCAGGTCGGCGAGGTGCTTGTCGATGTCGTTCCAACTGACCACATCGACCTTGATCTTGATGCCGGAGTTGGCCGCCTCGAAGCGGCGGGCCAGATCGTTCCAGTAGATCGAGCTGGAGTTGGTCTCGTTGTCGCCGTAGTCGGCTGCGACCAGATTGAGCGTGACACCCCCCGACATGTCCAGGACTCCGCAGCCGGTGAGCAGCAGGGATCCGACGATGGGCAGGGGGAGCAGCGCTGATCGCTTCACAGATGGACCGCCTTCATAAGGGTTACAGCGTGACCCTGACAGGCGTCCGGCGGCCCGGTCCAGGCCTGCTGGAACGGAGTTAACGAAGTGTCACATCCAGTTGCGCTCAGTGTGACGGTCCATCAGAAACTGTCCGAATAGCGGACGCTCACGCCTTGAGAACGGTGACCCGTGCGTCGGCGAAGGCGGCCGCCACCGGGTCGGCGACCTGGTCGTCGGTGACCAGGATGTCCACCCGGTCCAGGCCGCAGATCCGGGCGAAGGCGCGGTGGCCCAGCTTGGAGGAGTCGGCGGCGACCACCACCCGGCGGGCCCGCTCGGCGAGCAGCCGGTTGACCGCCGCCTCGCCCTCGTGGTGGGCGGTGGCGCCGTGTTCGGCGTCGATCGCGTCCACGCCCAGCACGGTGGTGTCCAGGGTGAGTTCGCCGAGCACCTGGGCGGCCAGCGGGCCGATCAGCTCGTAGGACTGCGGTCGGGCGACGCCGCCGGTGACCACGATCTTCACCTGTGGACGGACCGTCAGTTCGTTGGCGATGTTGAGCGCGTTGGTGACCACGGTGAGGCTCTGGCCGTTCTCGGGGTGCTCGGCCAGGTCGGGCCGGACGGCGAGGGCGCGGGCCACCTCGGTGGTGGTGGTGCCGCCGTTCAGGCCGACCACCTCGCCGGGCGCGATCAGGCCGGCCACCAGGGCGCCGATCCGCTGCTTGGCGTCGGCGTTGCGGGCGGTCTTGTAGCGCAGCGGCAGATCATAGGAGACGCTGTGCGCCACCGCGCCGCCCCGGGTGCGGGTGACCATCTGCTGACGGGACAGCTGGTCGAGGTCGCGCCGGATGGTCGCGGCCGAGACGTCCAGCGCGCCGGCCGCCTCCTCGACGTCCAGCTTGCCGTGCTCGGCCAGCAGTTCCAGCAGCGCGTTCCACCGTTCGTACCTGGACACCGTTCCGCTCCTTCCGCGCTCGCCACCGCGCGCCCCGCGGCCCGGTCGGGAAAGCTTCGCACAACCCGGTCACGGCGGATGCATTGCGCGATGCTGCGCGAAACGGCTATAAAACAATCAGATTTGCGCACGCGCTCACTCGACTGCAGGAATGCAGCCCGCCCGGTGACAGCCGAAGGAGTCCGCACCATGCCGCACCCGTCCCTGACCGGCGAGGAGATCGCCACCCAGCCCGAGAACTGGCGCACCGCCGCGGCGCTGGCGGCGAGCGGCCCGGCCGGCCTGCCGCAGCGCGGCGAGCGCGTGGCCGTGGTCGGCTGCGGCACCTCGTGGTTCATGGCGCAGGCGTACGCCGCGCTGCGCGAGGCCGGCGGCCACGGCGAGACCGACGCCTTCGCCGCCTCCGAGTTTCCGCACGGGCGCCGCTACGACCGGGTGCTGGCGATCACCCGCTCCGGCACCACCACCGAGGTGCTGCGGCTGCTCGCCGACACCGACCTGCCGAGCACCGCGATCACCGCCTGCCCCGACCAGCCGGTCGCCGCGGACGCCGGGCACCTGATCGACCTGGGCTTCGCCGACGAGCGCTCGGTGGTGCAGACCCGCTTCGCCACCACCGTGCTGGCCCTGCTCCGCGCCCACCTGGAGCTGGAGGAGGCCCGCCCGGTGGGCGTCGCCACCGTCGCCGAGGCCGCCGCGGACGCCGAGCGCGCCGTCGCCTGGGAGGTGCCGCAGGAGCTGGTCGAGCTGGAACAGATCTCCTTCCTCGGCGCGGGCTGGACCAACGGCCTGGCCCAGGAGGCCGGCCTGAAGATGCGCGAGGCCGCGCTGGCCTGGACCGAGGCGTACCCGGCGATGGAGTACCGGCACGGTCCGATCTCGATCACCGCTCCGGGCCGCGCCGCCTGGGCCTTCGGCGCCCTCCCGGCCGGCCTGGCGGACGAGGTGGCGGCGGTCGGCGGCCTGCTGGTGGCCGGCTCCGGCGCGGGCGGCCTGGACCCGCTGGCCGACCTGGTCCGGGTGCACAAGCTGGCCGTCGCGCTGGCCGCGCACCGCGGTCTGAACCCGGACGAGCCGCGCAACCTGACCCGTTCGATCATCCTGGCCTGACCGTCCGCCCGGGCCCGGCAAAACCCCCAGGAGTCGGCATAGCGCGACAAAGCTCACCTCTCAGGACCAGACCAATCGAGCAACTGGACTAGACCTCTTCGACCTGGCCAAGGGAAACTGTCCCCCGTGAAGCACGTCATCGCACTTGATGTAGGCGGCACCGGCATGAAGGCCGCGCTGGTCGCCCAGGACGGCTCCGTGCTGTACGAGGCACGCCGACCGACCGGGCGGGAGCACGGCACCGACGCCGTCGTCGCCACCATCCTCGACTTCGCCGCCGACCTGGCGCAGGAGGGCCGCACCCGGTTCGGTGCCGCCCCCCTCGCGGCAGGCGTCGCCGTGCCGGGAACGATCGACGAGAAGAACGGGATCGCGGTCTTCTCCGCCAACCTCGGCTGGCGGGACCTGCCGATGCGCAGGCTGCTCGGCGAGCGCCTCGGCGACATCCCGGTCGCCCTCGGCCACGACGTCCGCTCCGGCGGGCTCGCCGAGGGCCGGATCGGGGCCGGTCGGGGAGTCGACCGCTTCCTGTTCATCGCGCTCGGCACCGGTATCGCCGGCGCGATCGGCATCCACGGCGCCATCGAGGCCGGCGCCCACGGCTACGGCGGCGAGATCGGGCACGTGGTGGTCCGCCCCGGCGGCCCGCAGTGCGGCTGCGGCGCCCGCGGCTGCCTGGAGACCCTGGCCTCCGCCTCCGCGGTGTCCCGGGCCTGGGCCGGGGCCACCGGCGACCCGGAGGCCGACGCCGCCGCCTGCGCGCTGGCCGTCGAGGCCGGCGACCCGGCGGCCCTGGTGGTCTGGCAGAACGCGGTGGACGCGCTCGCCGACGGCATCGTGGTGGCACAGAGCCTGCTCGACCCGTCGACGGTGATCGTCGGCGGCGGGCTGGCGGAGGCCGGTGACACCCTCTTCACACCGCTGCGCGCGGCGGTGACCGAGCGCCTGACCTTCCAGATGCCCCCGAAGGTCGTTCCGGCCATGCTCAAAGACACCGCCGCGTCCCTGGGCGCCGGTTTGCTCGCCTGGGATCTGCTCTCCATGGAGGTGACCGCGTGACCGCGGACCGAACTGCACTGGCCGGAGCCCGACTTGTCGTCCCCGGCGGGGTGATCGAAGGCGGCCGGCTCACGGTCGTGGGCCCGCGCATCGCGGACCTCGGCGGCGAGCGGGCGCCCGGCGACCTCGACCTGACCGGTTGCACCGTCGTCCCCGGCTTCGTCGACCTGCACGTGCACGGCGGCGGCGGCGCCTCGTACGCGTCCGGCGTCGCCGAGGAGGCGCTCACCGCCGCCCGCACGCACCTGGAGCACGGCACCACCACGACGATGGCCTCCACCGTCACCGGCGAGATCGACGAGGTCTGCCGCCAGGCGGCCGTGCTCTCCGAACTCGTCGAGGACGGCGTCCTGGCCGGCATCCACTTCGAGGGCCCGTTCATCTCCCCGGGCCGGTGCGGCGCCCACCGCCCCGACCTGCTGCGCGACCCCGACCCGGCGCTGGTACGCAAGCTCGCCGACGCCGCCCGCGGCCACGCGAAGATGTTCACCCTCGCCCCGGAGCTGCCCGGCGGCCTGGAGTCCGTCCGGATGCTCGCCGACCAGGGCATCATCGCCGCCGTCGGCCACACCGACTCCGACTACGCGGTCACCCTGGAGGCGATCGACGCCGGAGCCACCGTCGCCACCCACCTGTTCAACGCGATGCCGGGCATCCAGCACCGCGCCCCCGGCCCGATCGTGGCGCTGCTGGAGGACGAGCGGGTCACCGTCGAGCTGATCAACGACGGGATCCACCTGCACCCCTCGGTACTCGAACTCGCCTACGGCACGGCCGGCGCCGAACGGGTCGCGCTGATCACCGACGCGATGGGCGCGGCCGGCATGGGCGACGGCCTGTACCCGCTGGGCCCGCTCCAGGTCCGGGTCGAGAACGGCGTCGCCCGCCTGGTCGAGGGCGGCTCCATCGCCGGCTCCACCCTCACCCTGGACGTCGCCTTCCGGCGCGCCGTCACCGTGCTCGGTCTGTCCCTGAACCAGGCCGTCACCTCGCTGTCCACCGTCCCGGCCCGGCTGATGGGCCTGGCCGACACCCTCGGCACCCTGGAGGCAGGCAAGAACGCCGACCTGGTCGTCCTCGACTCCGACACCTACGAGCTCGCCGCGGTGATGCGCCGCGGCGAGTGGATCGTCGGCGCGGACCGCTTCACCAGGGCCGGCAACCCGGCCTGACCCGGCACCGCCCGCAAGGGCGGGTCCGCACGGAGGGTGAGCAGCGGAAACCTGCGCCTCGTTGCTCACCCCACCCGGGAGACCCCCTTGCCGCTCGCCGCTACCTCCGACCTGCTCGCCTCCGCCGCCGCCGACCGGCGCGGACTGCCCGCCTTCAACGTGATCACCTTGGAGCACGCCGAGGCGATCGCCGCCGGCGCCGAAGCCGCCGGCACGCCCGTCGTGCTCCAGCTCAGCCAGAACGCGATCGCCTACCGCGGCGGCCGCCTGCTGCCGATCGCCCGGGCCTGCGCGGAGATCGCCGCCGCCGCCCGCGTGCCCGTCTCTCTGCACCTCGACCACTGCGAGGATCTCGACCTGCTGCGCGCGGCCCCCGCCGCCGGGTTCTCCTCGGCGATGTTCGACGCCTCCGCGCTGCCGCACGACGAGAACGTCAAGGCCACCGCCGAGGCCGCCGCCTGGGCGCACCGCCACGGCCTGCATCTGGAGGCCGAACTCGGCAGGGTCGGCGGCAAGGACGGCGAACCGCCGCTGTCCGCGCACGCTCCCGGCGCCCGCACCGACCCGGCGGAGGCCGCCCGCTACGTCGCCGACACCGCCGTGGACGCGCTGGCCGTCGCCGTCGGCTCCTCGCACGCGATGACCTCGCGCACCGCCGACCTCGACCTCGCCCTGATCCGCGAACTGACCGCCGCCGTCCCCGTCCCGCTGGTCCTGCACGGCAGCTCCGGCGTCCCCGACGAGCAGCTCACGGCGGCGGTCGCGGCCGGCATGGTGAAGATCAACATCGGTACGGCGCTCAACCTGGCCTTGACCTCCGCCGTCCGCGACCACCTGGCGGCCCACCCCAACGCCACCGACCCGCGCAGGTACCTCACCGCCGCCCGCGACGCGATGGCCCGCACCGTCGAGCAGCTGGCCCGGGTGGTCACCGGCCGCTGACACGCCGACGGGGGCGCCGGGGAAGCTCTCCCGGCGCCCCCGTCGCGGTGATCACTTGGTGGGGTAGGTGTTGACCGACATCGGCGTCACCGCGACCTGGTCGAGCAGCACGGTGCCCGCGCCGGCCGGCAGGGTGACGGTGATGGTGTTGGCACCGGCCTGCAGGTCCGGCCATATGTTGGTGCTGTACCAGGACTGGTTCGGGTCCTGGCCCTGGCTCTTCGAGTAGTTCTTGAAGGTCACGCCGCCCTGGTGCTCCTTGCCGTTCACCAGGACCTGCGCGGGCTGGTCGGCGCCGGTGTTGTTGAAGTGCAGCCAGACCTTGGTCCGCCCGGCGGTGTCCCAGTTGACCGTCCAGGTGAACGACGAACCGCCCTGCAGCGTCAGGTACTTGCCGTCCGCGGAGACGGCGCCCTTGACGGCGGAGTCGGTGCTCGCACCCTGCGCCTGCAGCTTGGAGGCGTCGCCGAGCGGCTCGTTCGCGGCACTCGGGCTGGGCGCGGGGCTGGACGGCGCCGACGAGCTGGGCCCGGCCGGGGCGGAGGGGCTGTGCGTGGTGCCGGCGGCCTGGTTCTTGCCGCCGTCCGGGTCGCCGGTGGACAGCGCGACGCCCGCGCCGATGGCGATCGCGGCGACCACCGCGACGGCGCCGATCACGGCGGCCTTGCCGCGCCCGGCCGGCCGGTCCTCGCCGGGCCGGGGCCGGGAGCGCTCGGCGTACCGGGACTGGTGCGGCAGCGCGGCGGTCTCCTGCCCGGGCGCGGCCTGCGGGTGGCCCGGGCCGCCGGGCGGCGGGGCCTGCGGGTGGACGGGGCGTTCGCCGTAGTTGGCGCGGCCGACCTCCATCGGGCGGCTGTAGCCGGTCCGGGGCCGCTCGGGCGCGGGCTGCTCGCCCTCGGCGGGGCGGTAGAGGTACGCGAACGGGTCGTCCTCGTCCGCGCCGTCGTTGCTGCCGGCCGTCGTCACGGTCAACTCCCCAGGACTGGATGCTCTCGTACCCAGGGCACCCTACCTGCCGTCCTTGACGGCGGCGTAAGCGGTTCAGCCCGCCCGGCGGTGCGAGCGCTCGCCGCGCGAGCCGCGGGCCGCGCTGCCGCGGGTGCGCTTCTCGTCGTACATCCGCTCGTCCGCGGAGTGCAGGACCTCGTCGATGCTCATGCCGCAGCCGGCCCAGCCGATGCCCAGGCTGACGCCGACCCGCACGGCCCGGTTGTCGATCCGCATCGGCGGCAGGATGGCGCTGCGCAGCCGCCCGGCGAGCTCCTTGGCCTCCTCGCGGCCGATGCCGTCGGCCAGCACCACGAACTCGTCGCCGCTCATCCGGGCCACCGTGTCGCCCTCCCGGACGACCTGCAGGAGCCGGCGGGCGATCTCGATCAGCACGGCGTCGCCGGCGTTGTGCCCGTAGCGGTCGTTGACCAGTTTGAAGCCGTCGAGGTCGCAGTAGAGGACGGCGAGCCCCTTGTCGGGGCCGGGGCGGCGGTGACCGTGCCAGAGTTCGCCGGCCGGCGGATCGGCGGGGACGACGGCGTGCGCATGGTGCGCGGGGGCGCCGTCCTCGCCGAACACCTCGCCGGACGCGAAGGCCTCCCGGTCGCGGCCCAGGGCACTGTCGGGGGGCGCGTAGCCGTGCGCGAGGGTGACGGGGCCGACGGGCACCTGCGGGCCGTCCTGGACGGCGTGGCCGGGCGGCAGCGCCTGCCCGTGCGGGCCGGGGGCGGGCAGCGGGGGGCGGGAACAGAGCCGGCGGGCCAGCCGGGCCCGCAGTTCGGCGCCGTTGGGCAGGCCGGTGAGGGCGTCGTGGCTGGCCCGGTGGGCGAGCTGCAGCTCGTGCCGCTTGCGCTCCTCGATGTCCTCGACGTGGGTGAGCAGGAAGCTGGGCCCCTCGGTGGCGTCGGCGACCACCGAGTTGCGCAGGCACACCCACTGGTAGCCGCCGTCACGGCGGGACAGCCGCAGCTCGGCCCGGCCGCCCTCGGCGCTGGTGCGCAGCAGCAGCTCCAGGTCGTCGGGGTGGACCAGGTCGACGAAACGCTGCTGGCGCAGGGTGGCCCGGGGGCGGCCGAGCAGGCGGCACAGGGCGTCGTTGACGCGGGTGAGCTGGCCGGTGCCGTCGCCGTGGAGTTCGGTGATGGCCATGCCGCTGGGGGCGTACTCGAAGGCCTGCCGGAAGGATTCCTCACTGGCCCGCAGGGCCTGCTGCTCCTTCTCCAGCCGGGCCAGGGCGCGCTGCATCTCGGCCCGCAGCCGGGCGTTGCCGATGGCTATGGAGGCCTGGAGGGAGAACATCTCCAGCGCTTCGCGGGTCCAGGCGCCGGGGCGTTTGCCGCTGCGCGGGCGGTCCACCGAGAGGATGCCGAGCAGGTCGCCGCCGGCGCTGTACATGGGGGCGAGCAGCACGTCGGCGGGGTGCCAGTCGTTGTCGTAGACGGGCATCGGGCCGTCGCCGGTCCAGGTGGGGATGTCGGTGCCGATGGCCCAGCCGCGGTCGTGCGGGATGAAGCGCAGGGTGCCCCAGTGGTCGGCGACCTGGAGCATCCGGTCCCAGGACTCGCGCGAGCCGACCTGGCCGAGCAGGACGGCGGGGCCGCCGAAGGTGCTCTCCTCGATCTCCCAGACGGCGGCGACCACCAGGTCGCCGTCGGGCCGCACCAGGCTGACCGCTGCGGCGTCGAATCCGAGCCCGTGGACCGCTCCCTCGACGACCGCCTGCAGGGTTCCCGCCAGGCTCCGGGCAGCGTTGAGGTCCGCCACGACCCGGTGCAAGGTGCGGAGGGTCGCGAGGCGGACGTAGGGCTCCGACTCGGCTTCCATGCGGGGGCTCCCCGGCTGCTTCGGATGGTCTTGAAAGGTTGTCGTCCGATTGCCAGAAGAACTGAATCACAGCGAGCACTCCGATAGGCACGCTCGGTCAGCAATAGGCTGTCAGTGTGACTCAAATCACATAATGATGAAGTGATGATCGTATTCGGAAACGGCAGGGAACGACAGGACGCCCGGCAGGCGACTTCCAGCGGCGCGCCGCCCGCGCGCTCGGCCCAGCGACCGACCCGGCCTACGACCAGGGCCCGATACCGGCACGCGCGCCCGGCGACTACCGTGCGGTACGTGTACAGCTCCCCGCAGTCCCCCACCTCCCCCTCCGCTCCCGCCCCGGTCGCGGAGGCCGGCGCCACTCCCGAGGAGTTCCGCGCCGCCCTCGGCCAACTGGCGGCCGGCGTCTCGCTGGTGACCGTGCACGACCCCGAGGAGGACGAGGACGCCGGCATGACCGCCACCTCGTTCCTGTCGGTGTCGCTGGAGCCGCCGCTGGTGCTGATCTCGGTGCGCGAGGACTCCCGGATGGACGACCTGCTCACCCGGGCCGAGACCTGGGCGGTGTCGCTGCTCGGCGAGGAGCACCGCACGCTGGCCTCCCGGTTCGCCATGAAGGGCCGGCTCAGCGACCGCCTGCTGTTCGCCGACGCCGCCTGGCAGCGCGGCCCGCACTCCGGCGCCCCGCTGATCGACGGCGCGCTCGCCACCGTCGAGTGCCGCACCGAGCGGCGCATCCCGGCAGGCGACCACACCCTGGTGCTCGGCCGCGTGCTGGCCGCGCGGGTGCCCGCCCCGGCCGCGAAGCCGCTGGTGTACTTCCGGGCCGGCTACCGCCACCTGGGCTGACCGGCCGTCACTCCGGCTTGATCCGGCCGCGCCCCTGCTTCAGCGTGGCCCGGTGCCGCTTGTTCTCCAGCCGCCGCTCCACCATGCCCCGGCTCGGCCTGGTGGCCCGCCGGGCCTTCGGCGGCGGCGCGGTGGCCTCACCGAGCAGCGAGGCCAGCCGGGCGGCCGCGACCTCGCGGTTGCGCCACTGCGAGCGGTGCTCGGAGGCGCGCACCACCAGCACCCCGTCGACCAGCCGGGAGGCCAGCCGCTCCAGGGCGCGGTCCTTCCACACCGGCGGCAGCGCCTCGGAGGCCGCCAAGTCCCAGCGCAGCTCGACCTTGCTGTCCGAGGTGTTGACGTGCTGGCCGCCGGGGCCGGAGGAACGGGAGAAGCGCCAGACGAGCTCGGCGTCGGGGACGACCACCGAACCCCGTACGCGCACGGGCTCAGTCATGCCGCCATCATCCCGCCCGGGCCCGGCGGCCGTCACCTGGTTAACCCGGCACAATGGCGGGCGTGATCGAGCTCGGCTACTCCCTGTCCAACCGCTTCCCCGACCCCCCGCAGACCGACTACCGCACCGCGCCCGTCCGCGCGCTGCGGCACGACCTGTTCGCCGGGGACGTCTACCTGGAGACCGACGACGGCGCCGGCGTGGAAACCCGCTGGGGCTGGGTGCCGGTGCTGGACTTCGCCTGGGCGCTGTGCGACATCGTCGAGCGCCTGGACGAGGACCCGCGCGGCAGCCGGGAGGCCCGGGTGCGCACCGAGGACCTGGACTTCACCCAGAACACCGAACTGCTGCGCTTCGCCCGCCGGTTCGGCTGGGTGGAGATCACCGCCACCTGGCGCCCCGAGGACGAGCCGCTGGTGGTCCGGCACGCCGAACTGCGCCGGGAGTCCCGGGACTTCCTGCAGGACGTGCTGGCCGACCTGACCGAGCTGCACGAGGACCTGGCCGACAATCCGAACATCTGGACCGTGCAGGGCCGGTACCGGAGAATCTGAGCCAACGTCGGGCGGCCGATCGGGGGAGAAATCCGTCCGTCCACCAAGCAGCGGAACCAATGGCCGCTCATCCCGCGTTCTCAGGGCAAAACCGACCGAAGGGACACCACAGACCATGCCCGTGAGCCTCTCCAAGGGTGGCAACGTCTCGCTGACCAAGGAGGCCCCCGGCCTGACCGCGGTCACCGTCGGCCTCGGCTGGGACGTGCGCACCACCACCGGCACCGAGTTCGACCTGGATGCCAGCGCGATCGTGCTGAACGGCGAGGGCCGGGTCTACTCCGACCGCCACTTCGTCTTCTTCAACAACACCAGCACCCCGGACAGCACCGTCGTCCACACCGGCGACAACCGCACCGGCGAGGGCGCCGGCGACGACGAGGCCATCAACGTCAACCTGGCCGCGCTGCCCGCCGACGTCACCCGGATCGCCTTCCCGGTGTCGATCTACGACGGCAACAACCGCGGCCAGAGCTTCGGCCAGGTCCGCAACGCCTACATCCGGGTGCTCAACCAGGCCGGCGGCGCCGAGATCGCCCGCTACGACCTGTCGGAGGACGCCGCCACCGAGACCGCCATGGTCTTCGGCGAGCTCTACCGCAACGGCGCCGAGTGGAAGTTCCGCGCCATCGGCCAGGGCTACGCCTCCGGCCTGGCCGGCATCGCCCAGGACTTCGGCGTCAACGTCTGAGCTCCCCGCAGCACGTGAAAAGGGCCCCCGCTCCGTCCGGAGCGGGGGCCCTCTCGCGTCCTCAGGAGCGGCCGGCCCGCAGCTCCGGCAGGTCCAGCACCTCGGTCTCGTCGTGCGCGGTCAGATCGACCACCTCGCCGGGCTCGGTGTCGGACTCCGCGTGCTGATGGCTCGGCGACTGCTCCACCGCGCGGTGCGCGGGCTGCCCGGCGTCCACCGGAGCGGCGTCCAGCACCGCGTAGCGCTCGCTGTCGGCCACCGCCTCGTCGCCCACCACGTCCGCCAGGTCACCGACCGCCGGGGCCGGCGCGGCCGCCCGCAGCGCGGCCCGGGCGGTGCCCGGCCGGCCGAAGAAGCTGAACGCCGCCGCCCGCGGCCGCTGCGGGGCCACCGGGGCCGTCTGCTCGCCGTCCTGCGGGCGCGCCGCGGGCAGCGCCGGGCCGACCGGGCGCAGCGCCGCCGAACCGGTGGCCGGCACCGGCTCCGGCATCCGCGGCCGCAACTCGACCTGGGCCCGCTCGTCGACCACGCGACGCGCCTCGGCCGCCGCCGCCTGCCGCTCCAGGTGCCGCAGCGCGGCCTGCGCGCGGACGAACGCGGCCGGGGTGGCCGGGTGCTTGGGACGGGTCGCCTCCAGCGCCCGGCGGGCCGCCTCGGCCTCCTTCAGCGCCTGCTCGGCGACCAGCACGGCACGCTCGCGCAGCAGCCGGGCGATCTCGGTCTCCGCCTTCGCCAGCCGGGACTTCTCCGCGGTCAGCCGCCGCCCGAAGCGGGTGGCCCGCTCCTCGGCGACCTCGGCCGCGTACTCGGCCTCGGCGATCTGCTCCTCGTAGCTCTCCTCGGCGCGCAGCCGGCGCACCATGGCCACCTCGGCGGCGGCCCGGGCGGCCCGGTCGCGCTGCCGCAGCACCAGCGCCAGGCCGACCACCGCGACCACCGCGGCGACCCCGACCGAACGGGCCACGATCTGATCCGGACTGGCCACCAGCGCGGCCACCGCCGCGACCACGAGCACACCGGAGGCGACCGGTGGCAGCGACCGGCTCAGAACGGAGGAATGACGGTGGCGTCCGCGAGACATGGCTAGAAACTAGCGTGCGAGTCGAGGCGCTGTCAGCCTCGGCCCCCATTCCGCCCTTGACACGCCGACAGAAACACGGGACGCGTACGTCCCACCACGCAGCGCGACCGGATCCGGCGCGAAGTTCAGCGCGAGGACGCGGCCGTGCCGCGCGGGTGGTCCGGGTCGTCGTGGTCCTCGGGGAGCTTGCAGATGTGCTGCAGCCACAGCGCCACCGCGATCACCGCCGCACCGGCCAGCACCGAGAACAGCGCCGTCCCGGCCTGCGCCCGCCGGGCGGGGACTTCCAGCGAGCCGAGCAGGAACACCCCGACGCCCGCGTACACCCCGGTCACCACCGCCGACACCAGCGCGCTGGCCTGCCCCAGCACCAGCGCCCGCGCCGCGTGCAGCGGATCGACCCGCTTCGCGTCCGGCTGCCGCTCCCGGATCGCCTTCAGCCGGGACCGCAGCGAGATCGCCACGGCCAGCAGCACCATGGCGATCGCCGCCAGCACGAACGGCGCGTACGCGGGCACCCCGGGCAGCGTGCCCAGCGAGTCCCACAGCCGGGCGCCGCCCCAGGACAGCAGCCCCGTGATGGCGACGATGCCGAGCAGCAGGCGGAGACGGAGCGGCTTCACGCGGACGGGCTTCCTTCCCAGTGGTTCGACCCGGCCTTCACGGCCCGGGGGTCCGGCGGGTCACGGCGACCAGCCCACCGTACCGGCCGGGCCGCACCCGCAGGGAGCTACGCCCGCACCCCGCCGGAAGTTCCCGGACCACTCACTCCGGCAGTCGCAGCTGCAGGTCGGAGCGCAGCCGCACGCCCTGGCCCTCGGCCCCGCCGAGGCCCGCCAGCAGCTCCGCGACCGGCCCGTGCCCGGGCACCTCGGCCTTCGGGTCGGCGTCCTGCCAGGGCGCCAGCACGAACGCCCGCTCGTGGGCCCGCGGGTGCGGCAGGGTCAGCTGCGGGTCGTCGCTGACCACGCCCTCGTAGGTGAGGATGTCGACGTCCAGGGTGCGGGCCCCCCAGCGGACGGTGCGTACCCGTCCGAAGGCGTCCTCCACGGCGTTGGCCCGCTCCAGCAGGTCCCGCGGCGGCAGCGAGGTGCGCAGCACCGCGACGGCGTTGAAGTAGGCGGGCTGGTCGGCGGGCCCGCCGACGGCGTCCGTCTCGTACACCGCGGACACCGCGGTCACCCGCACGCCGGGAGTGTCCTCCAGCGCGTCGACCGCGCCCTGCAGGGTCTCCAGGCGGTTGCCCAGGTTGCTGCCGAGCGCGACCGCGGCGGTCCGCGACTCGTGCAGGGTGGACTCCACGCGGTCCACCTTGCCCTGCAGGTCGAACGTGGTCGGCGTGGCGGTCGGGTCTGTGGTGGCCATGGGAGTTCCCTCCACTCGGGCTCCACCGGGCGCCATCAGGCGCGGCCCCGGCGGATCGTGATGGTGACGTCGTCGAACGGGACGGTGATCGGGGCATCGGGCTTGTGCACGACGACCTCGACCTCCTCGACCACCTCGTGCCGCAGGCACTGGTCGGCGATCCGCTGGGCCAGCGTCTCGATCAGGTCGACCGGGTCGCCCGCGATGATCGCGGTGACCTCCTCCGCGATCACGCCGTAGTGCGCGGTGCGGGTCAGATCGTCACTCTCGGCCGCCGGACGGGTGTCCAGGAACAGCGTCAGATCGACGACGAAGGTCTGGCCCTCGATCCGCTCCCGTTCGAACACGCCGTGGTGGCCGCGGGCACGGAGCCCACGCAGGGTGACGCGGTCCAGCACAAGAATCACTGCTCCCAGCTGACGGCCCCGCCGAAGCGGGGACCGGCGGGCACCGTCGCCCGCCGCCCCTCGAATCTACCTTCGAGTGCCGACCGCCCCGGACCGCCTCCCCGGCCGCCCACCCGATCGGACCGGCCACCGCGGCCCTTGACGGACGGCTCTCATTCCTCTTCGTCGTCCTCGTCGTCGCCACTGGTCAGCACCGGCGAACCGTGGTGCGACCACAGCTTCCAGCCGCCCGCGGTACGCCGGAACAGGTTCGTCGAGACGACCTTCCCGCCGACCAGCGGCCCCAGCTCGCCCTCCTCCTCGGGCTCCCCGCCGGACAGGATGTTCTCCGTGCAGGTGACCAGTGCCACATCGCCCTGCACGTCCACCTCCACATCCGTCAGGAAGAACTGGATGTACTCGGTGTTCGCCATGATCAGCATGTACGAACGCGTCACCTGGGCCCGGCCCACCAGCGCCGGCCAGCCCGGGTGCACACAGAACACCCCGCCCTTGTCGTCCGCCTCGCCCGGGCCCAGCCAGATCGACTCGACGGCCTCCAGGTCCCCGTTCTCCAGGGCCTCGTACAGCGCCTGATTGGCCGCCAGCACGGCTTCCTCGTCCGGTTCCAGCGCCGCCGCCCGATCGTTGCCGCTCACTGCCTCCGCCACGCCTACCCCCTCTGCTCCGCCTGCTCCCAGGCCGCGACGACTCGTACGGCGTCAGCCGTGCCGGACACGTCATGCACCCGCACCGCCCAGGCACCCGCCTTCGCCGACAGCACCGAGACCGCCGCCGTGGCGTCGTCCCGCTGCCGCGCCGGGCGCAGCTCCCCGGTTTCCGGGTTGGCGAGCAGCGTACCCAGGAAGCGCTTGCGCGAAGCCGCGACCAGCACCGGCCGCCCGAGCGCCGTCAGCGCGTCCAGCCGGCCCAGCAGCGCCCAGTTGTGCTCACTCGTCTTGGCGAACCCCAGGCCCGGGTCCAGGATCAGCTGATCCTCCTTCACCCCCGCCGCGAGCAGATCCTCCACCCGGTCCGACAGCTCCCGCACCACGTCCGCGACCACGTCGTCGTACACCGCCTGCGCGTACATGTCCGCCGACTGCCCGCGCCAGTGCATCACCACGAACGGCGCGCCGGTCTCGGCGACCACCCGGGCCATCTCCGCATCCGCGAGTCCTCCGGACACGTCGTTGACGATCTTCGCGCCCGCCTCCACCGCGGCCCGCGCCACACCCGCCCGCATGGTGTCCACCGAGACCACCACCCCCGCCCGGGCCAGCTCGGTCACCACCGGCACCACCCGGCGCAGCTCCTCCGCCTCCGTCACCCGCAACGCCCCCGGCCGGGTCGACTCCCCACCCACATCCACCAGGTCCGCCCCCTGCGCCACCAGCTCCAGCCCATGCGCGATCGCCTTCGCCGGATCCAGCCACATCCCCCCGTCCGAGAACGAATCCGGCGTGACGTTCACCACCCCCATCACCGCACAACGGTCAAGGACGGGCAGGCCAGGGAGGTTTTCGCTCATACGACCCATTATCGACGCTCGGGGTACGGGCAGGCGGGCGCGAACCCAGGGGCGGGGCAGCGGGCACGAACCCAGGGGCAGGGAAACGGCAGCGGGTGCGAACCCAGGGGCGCGGGGAACTGCGCGAAGCGGAAGGCACCCACCCGCAAGATCGCGACGCAGGACAATGACCTGCACTTGCTCGCGACCTTGCGGACGTGGTGAGCGCTTGTCGCGCAGTTCCCCGCGCCCCTGTTTTCGCACCCAACCGCTCGCGCGAGTCTCCCCGCGCCCTGGTTGTTCTCTCCCTACGCCGCCTGGCCCAGCTGAGCCGGAGCCTCCGGCATGAGCCCCTGCCGCTGGCGCTTGCGCCCGAATCGCGGCATGCCCAGCGTGATGAACGCCTCCGCCTGCATCACGGCGAACCCGATCCGCGGCAGGTCACGGGTCTGCTTGTAGACCAGGAAGCGGGGCTCCCAGGTGGGCTGGAACTTCGCGTTGAACTTGTACAGCGACTCGATCTGGAACCAGCGCGACAGGAACACCAGCAGTCCGCGCCAGGCCCGCAGCACCGGCCCGGCGCCGATCCGCTCGCCGCGGGCCAGCGCCGAGCGGAACATCGCGAAGTTCAGCGAGACCCGCCGGATGCCCATCGCGCCGACCTCCTGCAGGGCGGCGACGATCAGCAGCTCGTTGAGGCCGGGGTCGGCCTCCCGGTCGCGGCGCATCAGTTCCAGCGAGATGCCGTCCGCACCCCACGGGACGAAGTGCAGCACCGCCTTCAGGTCCTCGCCGCCGGAACCGTCCTCGGGGGCCTTGTGCGCCGTGACGACCACGCACTCGTCGTCGCTCGGGTCGCCGAAGCGGCCGAGCGCCATGGAGAAGCCGCGTTCGGTGTCGGTGCCGCGCCAGCGGGCCGCCGCGTCGGCGATCTGCCGCTTCTCCTCCAGGGTGAGGTCGCCGACCCGGCGGACCTTGCAGGAGTAGCCGTTGCGTTCGATCCGCTTGACCATCTGGCGGACGTTGCGCATGGCGCGGCCGGAGAGCGAGAAGGTGGAGGTGTCGACGATGGCCTCGTCGCCGAGTTCGAGCGCGTCCAGGTCGGCCTCGCGGGTCCAGACCTCGCCGCCGACCTCGGAGCAGCCGCAGACGGCGGGCACCCAGGCGTGTTCGCGGGCAGTGGCCATGAAGACCTTGATCGCGCCGGGCCAGGCCTCGACGTCGCCGACCGGGTCGCCGGAGGCGAGCATCACGCCGGAGACCACCCGGTAGGAGATCGCGGCCTTGCCGGTGGGCGAGAACAGCACGCTCTTGTCGCGGCGCAGCGCGAAGTAGCCGAGCGAGTCGCGCTTGCCGTGCCGGGCGAGCAGGTCGCGGAGCTTGAGCTCGTCCTCGGGGGTGAGCTCGGGTTCGGGCTTCTCGGGGCGCAGCGCCAGGTACGCGGTGGTGAGCGCGGTGACCAGGCCGAGCGCGCCGAGCGAGTAGCCGACCAGGTCGCTGATCCGGTCGCTGGTGTAGTGGATCGGGCCCTCGAAGCCGAACAGGCCGTAGCCGACGTGCTCCAGCCGCTGGTACAGCGACGGGTCGCCGATCTCGTACTTCCACCGGACGGAGACGATGGCCAGACCGATCAGCACCGAGACGACGCCGAGCACGACGAAGTTGAGCACCGCGCGCCAGCGGGTACGCGGGTCGGCCTTGGCGTAGAACTCGCGCTGGTGGATCAGCATCACCACGAACAGCGCCAGCGAGATCACGGCCTGGACGAACTGGTGCCAGCGCAGCATGTGGAGCGCGGCGCCGATCGGCAGCAGCACGCACACGGCGCGCCAGGCGCGCCGCTTGCGGCGGCGCAGCGCGTGCGCGAGCAGCACCAGCAGCATGCCGACCATCAGGGTGCCGGCGGCGGCGAGCGTGGTGGTGCCGCCGGGCAGCTGGCCGGCCCAGGTGTGCACCCGGGTGGCCCGGAACCTGGGGAAGACCGCCGAGGTGATGTTGATCAGGCCGATCGCCAGACAGGCGTATCCGACCGCGCCCGGCAGCCATTGCCTCGGTACGGCGGATGCCTGGGACCGGAGCGTCTGCAGTCCCCGCCGGCGGGGCTGGTCGGACGTGGTCTCAGCAGACACGGGAGCGCTCATGGGAACCCAGCCTAGAGGCACCCGGGTGCTGCTCGCGCACCCCGGGAGCCGGGTTGTGATGAACCTTCATGACTGTTCCTTTTTCTGGCAATCCGCACGTCAAGAGGGGGCCACCGGACGGATGAAGGGTCCCGCCCGGGGGCCCGGTTCGAACGGCTGCACTCATCGGACCGGGGGACGCGGCGGGTACCACCGATGCCGCACCTGTGGCCGCCGGCACGGCGGTTCGGCGCGATTCCAACACGTGGACGCCGCATTCTAGGGCGACGGTTCCCGTTCGTGCAGTCATCCGGTCGTACTGGTTTCCGACGCTCGGTCAGACTACCCCCACTCGCACCCGACGGACCGTCAAACAATGTTGACCGAGCGGGAGTCGAGGAGGGCCGGAAGGCATGGAGCTGACCAGTCGGACACTGATGTACGTGCTGATCGTGGTGGGCGCGGCGGCCCTGGCGGCCACCCTCTGGCTGTGGCCGCGGCTCTCCCGGCAGCGACCGCTGCCGGTACTGGGGCGACTGGGCCTGTTGACCGTCACTCAAGCGGCGGCGCTGTCGGTGCTGCTGCTGTCCGTGAACAACGCGTACGGCTTCTACACCTCCTGGGACGACCTGCTGAACCCCGGAAAGGCCGCCCCGTTGGCGCTGAACTCCGGGCGCACCCCCGGCGCAGCCCCGGAGACCGACAAGCTGGTGCAGCCGACCACCGACGGCGGGCTGGAGACGGTCAAGGACGTACTGCCGGCCGGACCGCCCGAACAGGTCGGCCGGGTCGACTCGGTGAAACTGACCGGCACCGAGTCCGGCCTGTCCGATCAGATGTTCGTCTATCTGCCACCCGAGTACTTCAACCCCCGCTACAACCGCCAGCACTTCCCGGTGCTGGTCGCGCTGGCCGGCTACCCCGGCCCGACGCTGCACCTGGTCGAGAACCTCCAGCTGCCGCAGACCGCCGCCGAACTGCAGCGCACCGGCCAGATGGCCCCCACCGTGATCGTGATGGCCCGCCCCACCGTCGCCCCGCCGCGGGACACCGAGTGCGTGGACGTCGCTGGCGGGCCGAAGACCGAGACCTGGTTCGTCAAGGACGTGCCGGCCGCGCTGCGCTCCGCCTACCGGGTGGGCCGCACGGCGGAGTCCTGGGGCGTGTTCGGCTACTCCACCGGCGGATCCTGCGCGCTGCGGCTGGCGATGCGCCACCCCGACGTGTACCGGAACGCGGCCGGGATGCACCCGGACTACACCGTGCCGAACGACCGCTGGACCGACGGCGACCTGTTCGGCGGCGACGCGGAGGCGGCCAAGCAGGCCGACCTGAACTGGCGGCTGAAGAACCTGCCCGCCCCGGCCGCGACCCTGCTGGTGGTCTCGACCCACGCCGAGGACGACTACCCGGCGACCGAGAAGTTCCTCAGCGCCGCGAAACAGGCGGCCGGCGACCACCCGGAGTTCCTGATCGACTCACTGCTGCTGCCGGACGGCGGCCACACCTTCGACACCTGGCGCCGCGAACTGCCGGCCACCCTGGAGTGGCTCAGCGACCACCTCGCACCCCCGCAGGACCGCGAACCGCGGCCCTGACGGGGGCACCCCTCGCCGTCCGTTATCGCCCGATGATGAGGCTCATCGCCTCGGCGCGGGTGGCGGAGTCGCGCAGCTGCCCGCGCACCGCCGAGGTGACGGTGGTGGCGCCGGGCTTGCGGATGCCGCGCATCGACATGCACATGTGCTCGCACTCGATCACCACGATGGCGCCGCGCGGCTCCAGGATGCGCATCAGCGCGTCCGCGACCTGGCTGGTGAGCCGCTCCTGCACCTGGGGGCGGCGGGCGAACACGTCGACCAGCCGGGCCAGCTTGGACAGGCCGGTGATCTTGCCGCTCACCGCGGGGATGTAGCCGACGTGCGCGACACCGCGGAACGGGACCAGGTGGTGCTCGCAGGTGGAGTACACCTCGATGTCCTTGACCAGCACCATCTCGTCGTGACCGAGGTCGAAGGTGGTGGTGAGCACGTCCTCCGGCTGCTGCCACAGGCCCGCGAATATCTCCCGGTATGCGCGCGCGACCCGGGCCGGGGTCTCCAGCAGGCCCTCGCGGTCCGGGTCCTCACCGACGGCGATGAGCAGTTCGCGAACCGCGTTCTCGGCCCGCTTCTGGTCGAACTCGCCGACGGGGAACTCACCGTCGAGCGTCACCGGATCGATCATGCGTGCGTGCCTCGCTGCTCGTCAAAGGGGGAAACAGTTTCCGTGCAGCACGAATGCCGCGCCTCCAGGGTACAAACCCCGGAAACGCGGCATCCATTCCGAACAGGTGCTCGGTCGGTCAGCTCTCGACCTGGCCGCCGTCGGCCGGCGGCAGCTTCACGGTGTCGACCGGGCTGTCGTTGCCGGAGACGGCGCCGTTGCTCAGCGACAGCTCCTTCGGCGACTGCACCGGCGGCCGGGTGGACGGGGTGCGGCGGGCCGAGCCGGTCCACGCCGGGCGCGGGGGACGCTTGATGACCGGAGCGAAGACCTCGGCGATCTGCTCCTTGTTCAGCGTCTCCTTCTCCAGCAGTTCGAGGACCAGGTTGTCGAGCACGTCGCGGTTCTCGACCAGGATCTCCCAGGCCTCGTTGTGCGCGGTCTCGATCAGCTTCTTGACCTCCTCGTCCACCAGCCCGGCGATCTCCTCGGAGTAGTCGCGCTGGTGGGCCATCTCACGGCCCAGGAAGGGCTCGGAGTCGGAGGAGCCGAACTTGATCGCACCCAGGCGCTCGCTCATGCCGTACTGGGTGACCATGGCCCGCGCGGTGGCGGTGGCCTTCTCGATGTCGTTCGAGGCGCCGGTGGTCGGGTCGTGGAAGACCAGTTCCTCCGCCGCCCGGCCGCCCAGCATGTAGGCGAGCTGGTCGAGCATCTCGTTGCGGGTGGTCGAGTACTTGTCCTCGTCCGGCAGCACCATGGTGTAGCCGAGCGCGCGGCCCCGGGACAGGATGGTGATCTTGTGCACCGGGTCGGAGTAGTTGCAGGCCGCCGCGACCAGGGCGTGACCGCCCTCGTGGTACGCGGTGATCTTCTTCTCCTTGTCGGACATGATCCGCGAGCGCTTCTGCGGACCGGCCACGACGCGGTCGATCGCCTCGTCCAGCACGTTGTTGTCGATCAGCTTGAGGTCCGAGCGGGCGGTGAGCAGCGCGGCCTCGTTCAGCACGTTCGACAGGTCGGCACCGGTGAAGCCGGGGGTGCGCTTGGCGACGGCCGACAGGTCGACGTCCGGCGCGATCGGCTTGCCCTTCTGGTGCACCTTGAGGATGTCCAGCCGGCCCTGGAGGTCCGGGCGGTCGACGGCGATCTGCCGGTCGAAGCGGCCGGGGCGCAGCAGCGCCGGGTCCAGGATGTCGGGGCGGTTGGTGGCGGCGATCAGGATGACGCCGCCCTTGACGTCGAAGCCGTCCATCTCGACCAGCAGCTGGTTGAGGGTCTGCTCGCGCTCGTCGTGACCGCCGCCGAGACCCGCACCGCGGTGCCGGCCGACGGCGTCGATCTCGTCGACGAAGATGATCGCCGGGGCGTTGGCCTTGGCCTGCTCGAACAGGTCGCGGACCCGGCTGGCGCCGACACCGACGAACATCTCGACGAAGTCCGAGCCGGAGATCGAGTAGAACGGGACACCCGCCTCGCCCGCGACGGCGCGCGCCAGCAGGGTCTTGCCGGTACCGGGCGGGCCGTACAGCAGCACGCCCTTGGGGATCTTCGCGCCGACCGCCTGGAACTTGGCCGGCTCCTGCAGGAACTCCTTGATCTCGTGGAGCTCCTCGACGGCCTCGTCGGCACCCGCGACGTCCGCGAAGGTGGTCTTCGGGGTGTCCTTGGTGAGCAGCTTGGCCTTGGACTTGCCGAACTGCATGACCCGGGAGCCGCCGCCCTGCATCTGGTTCATCAGGAACAGGAAGACCACGACGATGATCACGATCGGCAGCATCGAGAACAGCAGGCTGACGAAGGTCGACTGCTTCTCGGGGCTGACCGTGTAACCGTCCGGGATCTGCCCGCCGGCGTACTTGGTCTGGAGGTTCCTGGCCAGGTCGGCGGCCTGAACGTCGCCGGTGTAGGAGGCCTGGAAGCGGCTGCCGGACGGCGACTTGCCGTTGGCGCCCGGCTTCAGCTTCTGGTTGTCCTGGAGCTGGATCTTGATGAGGTTCGAGTCACCGGTGGTGAGCTGCGCCGACTTCACCTGGTTGCTGTCGATCGCGCTGATGATCTGACCGGTGTCCGCAGTCTTGTAGCCGCTCGAGTCCGAGACGAGCTCCATCAACGCGAACACGGCGAGGGCGGCCAGCACGACCCACATGATCGGCGCACGGAAGTATCGCTTGACGTCCATCCATGCGGGGCGTCACCGCCCCGTCCCTCCTGCCATTCAACGGGCGCTGGTCGGCCGTGGGCCGCGGCGCATCCGATATGTGCTCGTCAGACGAGCTGTTGATTGGACCGTACCGCAGCGGGCCCCGCTCACGACGGGATCACACCACGGTGCGACCTATTTTCCTACCCCCGCACAACGGGTGGGAACAGGGCACTGTTCCCACCGGTCGTCCGATCGGTTCAGCCCCCGTAGACGTGCGGGGCCAGGGTGCCGATGAACGGCAGGTTGCGCAGCTTCTCCGCGTAGTCCAGGCCGTAGCCGACCACGAACTCGTTGGGGATGTCGAAGCCGACGTACTCGACGTCGATCTCCACCTTGGCGGCGTCCGGCTTGCGCAGCAGGGTGCACACCTTCAGCGAGGCCGGGCCGCGCGAACCGAGGTTGCCGAGCAGCCAGGACAGCGTCAGGCCGGAGTCGATGATGTCCTCGACGATCAGCACGTCGCGGCCGGCGATGTCGGTGTCCAGGTCCTTCAGGATGCGCACCACGCCCGAGGACTTGGTACCCATGCCGTAGGAGGAGACGGCCATCCAGTCCATGGTCACCTGGCTGTGCAGGGCCCGGGCCAGGTCCGCCATCACCATGACGGCGCCCTTGAGGACGCCGACCAGCAGAAGGTCCTTCCCGGCGTAGTCCTGGTCGATCCGCGCGGCCAGCTCCACCAGCTTGGCGTCGATCTCGTCCTTGCTGATGAGCACCTTCGCGAGGTCTGCGCCCATGTCGTTCTGGTCCACCGGGGATACGTCCTCAAACGTTCGGGGTCTGGGTTCGGCGGCGGCGGTACGACTGGTTCGTGCTCAGTCGCCCTGCCGCCGAAACACCAGCGTGCCACACCGGCGCACGGCTTCGACGCCCCCGGGTAGGTGCAGGGGGCCCTGGCCGCGCCAGCCGGTGACCAGCGAGTCCACGGTTTCCAGGTGGCGGGCGAACAGGTCGCCGGCCGGGCAGCCCGCGCGCAGGGCGGCGCGACGCAGTACCCGGCGGCGCACCGCGGGGGGCAGTTCGGAGAGCTTGCCCACGTCGAGGGCACCGTCGGGGCCCCGCAGGTCCTGCTCGGCGAGGGCCGCCCACTGGTCCAGCGCGTCCGCGTCGTCGCGGAACAGCCGGGCGGTGCGGGCCAGTGCCTCCACCACGCCGCCGCCGAGGTGCTTCTCCAGCACCGGCAGCACCTCGTGGCGGACCCGGGAGCGGGTGTAGGCCGGGTCGGCGTTGTGCGGGTCGTCCCAGACGGGGATGGACTGCGCGGTGCACGCCTGCCGGGTGGCGGCCCGGTCGAGCTCCAGCAGTGGGCGGCGGTAGCGGCCCTTCTGCGCGGGCATCCCGGCCAGCGAACGGGCACCGGAGCCTCGGGCCAGGCCCAGCAGCACCGTCTCGGCCTGGTCGTCGCGGGTGTGGCCGAGCAGCACGGCGAGCGCGCCGTGGCGTTCGGCGGCGGAGTCCAGCGCGGCGTAACGGGCCTCCCGGGCGGCGTTCTCCGGGCCGCCCTCGCGGCCGACATGGACCGCGACCGCCTCCACCGGGTCCAGACCCAGCTCGCGCAGCCGGACGGCGACCTGTTCGGCGCGTTCCGCGGAGCCGTCCTGCAGGCCGTGATCGACGGTGACGGCGCCGACCCGCAGGCCGAGCTTGGGGGCCTCGAAGGCGGTGGCGGTGGCCAGGGCCATCGAGTCGGCGCCGCCGGAGACCGCGACCAGCACCAGCGGGGAACCGGGGGCGGCCGGGGTGCGGGGCAGGCCGGAGGGGTGGCGGCGGGCATTGCCGATCAGCGTGCCGGGCACCGTCGCGGTGGTGGCCAGCGCGGGCAGCGGGGCGGCCTGCGCCGGCGGCGCGGTGCGGGGGGCGCGCACCGGCTCGCTCGGACTGACGCCCGCCTCGGCGGCGAGCTCGGCGAGGGTACGGCGGACGGCGAGGCGTATCGCCGCGACAGCGGGGTGTGGGCCCATGGTTGGCACTCCTTGGCGGAGGGGGGTTACGTCGGCCGCCTGTCAGCTCTCTGTCACCAGGCGCTCACAGATGGTCGCAGAATCCGGCCACCGCCCACGCCCCCCGCGCCAACGGCGGATCCACGGTCCCACGTACGGGTGAATGGAGAAACGTTACGTCTGCCGCCAGGTGTACGACTCGCCCGGTTGACCGTCCACCGCGGGCCGCACCTGACGCCCGCCCGAGGGTCCCGGGCGGGCGGCTCAGCCGACCACCCGGGCCACCCAGGACGCCGGGTCGTGGATCTCGTCCTTGGTGGGCAGCGTGTTCGGCGAGGTCCACACCCGGTTGAAGCCGTCCATCCCGGACCGCTCCACCACGCCGCGGACGAACACCGCGCCGTCCTGGTACTGGCGCAGCTTGGCGTCCATGCCGAGCAGCCGGCGCAGCACCAGGTCGAGCCGGCCACTGCCGCGGTCGCGGCGGCGCTGGAACTTCTCCCGGATCTCCGTCACCGAGGGCACCACGGCCGGGCCTACGCCGTCCATCACCACGTCGGCGTGGCCCTCCAGCAGCGACATCACCGCGGTCAGCCGGGCCAGGATCTCCCGCTGCGCGGGCGTCTGCACCAGGTCGGTGAGGCTGCCCGCGGTGGAGCCGTTGCCGCGGCCGCCGAAGCCCGGCAGGCCGCCGAGCGCCTCGCGCAGCCGGTCCAGCAGGGCCGAGGGGTCGACGTCGGTCTGGGCCAGGAACTCCTGCACCTCGGACTGGATGTGGTCGCGCAGCCAGGGCACCGCGGTGAACTGGGTGCGGTGGGTCTCCTCGTGCAGGCACACCCAGAGCCGGAAGTCGTGCGGGGCGACGTCGAGTTCGCGCTCCACGTGGACGATGTTCGGCGCCACCAGCAGCAGCCGCCCGGGTGGCGTCGCCAGGCCCCGGCGCGGCTGGTCGAACAGGCCCTCGGGGCTGTCGGGAGCGGTGGGCAGCCCGGCCGGAGCGAAGGTCTCGTACTGGCCGAGCACCTTCGCCGACAGGAACGCCAGCACCGCGCCGACCTCCACGCCGGTGGCCTTGGCGCCCACTGAACCGACCGCAGCGGTGCCCGGGCTCTCCTGGCGGCGGGCGGCCAGCCGGTCGGTCAGCGGGCGGACCACGGTGCGGAAGCCCGCCACGTTGGCCCGCACCCAGCCGGGCCGGTCGACCACCAGCACCGGGGTGCCGGGGGTGCCCTCGCCCAGCCCCATCCGGGTGAACTCGCGCACGTGCCGCTCGGCCTCGACGGCGTGCCGGCGCAGTTCGGAGACCACCGCGCGGGCCTCCTCCCGGCCGACCCGGGGCCCGGGCCGGGCCAGGCGCACGGCGGTCGCCACCGCGAGATCCCAGTCGACCATCTCCGCACCGCTGTTCGCGCTCGTCATGCCCTCACGGTACGTGCTCGCCCCCGCCCGGGGGAGACAACCGGGTCGGCCGATCCGCCCCGGTCGGCCCGCTGACGCCGGGTCAGCGGGCCGACGGCGCGTCACCCGGCCCGGGTCAGCAACCGCAGGCGGCGATCTTCGCGACGATCCGGTCGACCGCGGCGCGGGCCGCGGTCGGGTCGGCGCCGGTGCGGGTCATCAGCGCGAACGCCAGCACCCGGCCGTCGGCGTCGACCACGGTGCCGGCCAGCGTGTTGACGCCCTGCAGGGTGCCGGTCTTGGCGCGCACGACGCCGGCCGCCTCGCCGGCCCCGGACTTGGCGCCGAACCGGCCGGCCAGGGTGCCGGTGAAGCCCGCGACCGGCAGGCCGGTGATCACCGGGCGCAGCTCCGGGTGCTGCGGGGAGGCGGCCTCGGCGAGCAGCTTCACCAGGGTGAGCGGCGGGATCAGGTTGGCCTTGGCCAGGCCGCTGCCGTCGGTGATCAGCGCGCCGGTCAGCGGCACCCCGAGCTTGCCGAGCTCGGCGGTGACGGCGCTCGCGGCGCCCTCGAAGCCGGCGGGCTGCTTGGCGGCGAGCGCGGCCTGCCGGGCGATGGCCTCGGCGAGCTGGTTGTCGGAGGCGGTGAGCATCCGCTCCACCAGCCGTCCGATCTCCGGCGACTCCACCCGGGCCAGCTCCTTGGCCCCGGCGGGGGCGGTGGCCTGGCCGGCCTTGTTCTGGACGGTGACGCCTTCGGCCTTCAGGAGGTTCGCGAAGGTCTCGGCGGCCTGCCCGGCCGGGTCGAACACCCGGGCCGGGGCCTCGTCGGGCGAGCGCGGGTCGATCCGGCCCTCGTCGACCATCAGCGGGGTGACCGCGGCGATGTTCATCGCGTCGTGGTCCTTGTGCAGCAGCGGGCCGCTGTACAGCGAGGTGTCGTAGGACAGCTTGACGCTCGTGGTGCCGGCCGCCTTCAGCGCGGCGGCGGTGCGGCGGCCCAGCTCGGCGATCGAGGCGGGCGCGCTGTCCGCGTCCACCGGGGCGCCGCCGATCCGGATCTGGTCGATGGGCAGCGCCGTCAGGGTGGGGTCGCCGCCGCCGACCAGGGTGATCTCGCCGGGGGTGGCGCCCTGCACCACGGTGGTGGCGATCCGGTGGCCGGCCGGCAGCAGCGCCAGGGCGGCGACCGCGGTGGCCAGCTTGGTGGTGGAGGCGGGCGTGGCCGGGGTGTTCTCCTGCGCGCCGAACAACAACTCGCCGGTGGCGGCGTCGGCGACCGCGAAGTTCAGGGTGCCCAGCGACTTGTCCTGGACGGTGGCACCGAGCGCCCCGCGCAGCCCGTTGCCGGTCGGCGGGTGGCTGTCGCCGGCGTCCCCGGCGGACAGCACCGGGCCCTTGACCGGGACGGCGCGCTGCCGGTTCCCGCGTCGGTCCTGCTTGCCGCGCCCCTGCCCGTCCCCGTCCGGCCCGTCCCCGCCCTGGCGGTGCCCGTCGTCGGCGTGTTTGCCGTGCCCGTCCGAGCGGCTGGCGCCCGGCGAGGGCTGGGCCAGCGCCGGGTCGGCGACCGTCAGCACCCCCGCGGCCAGTGCCACCCCCAGGACCCCGACGAGCGCCGTCCTGCGCCCGCGCCCCACCCCTGACCCTGATCTCACGGACCGGCCCCTTTCCCGAGCACTCCCTGCCGTAGGAGACACTTGGATTCTGTCAGTCCCCACCCTTGGAGGAAGCGTTGGAGTTCGACGTCCTGATCGAGATCCCGAAGGGCTCGCGCAACAAGTACGAGGTCGACCATGAGACCGGTCGGCTCCGTCTGGACCGCATGCTCTTCACCTCGACCCGCTACCCGGCCGACTACGGCTACGTCGAGGGCACCCTCGCGGACGACGGCGACCCGCTGGACGCGCTGGTCATCCTGGATGAGCCGACCTTCCCCGGCTGCCTGATCAAGTGCCGCGCCATCGGCATGTTCCAGATGACCGACGAGGCCGGCGGCGACGACAAGCTGCTGTGCGTCCCGGCGACCGACCCGCGCTGGTCGCACCTGCAGGACATCCAGGACGTGTCGGAGTTCGACCGTCTGGAGATCCAGCACTTCTTCGAGGTCTACAAGGACCTGGAGCCCGGCAAGTCCGTCCAGGGCGCCGACTGGGTCGGCCGGGCCGAGGCCGAGGCCGAGGTCGAGGCTTCGATCAAGCGCCTCCAGGAGCAGGGCGGCCACTGAGCCGCCACGCCCTTCGGGGCGGCCCGCAGTGCCCGCGCGAGGGGCGGGAGTCCGGTGTTGGACTCCCGCCCCTCACGCGTTCCCGGCGGTCGGTCAGCCGTCGTTGTCGTCGAGCCGGAACCCGACCTTCAGGCCGACCTGGAAGTGCTTGATCGCGCCGTCCTCGATGTGGCCGCGGATCTGCACCACCTCGAACCAGTCGAGGTTGCGCAGGGTGCGGTCGGCGCGGGCGATGCCGTTGCGGATGGCGGCGTCCACCCCTTCGTGCGAGGAGCCGACGATCTCGGTGACCCGGTAGGTGTGGTCGGACATGCAGGTACTCCCTGTGCGGCGGTGGCGGGCGCTCCCCCGCCGTCCACCGTGCACCAGGGCGCCGGAAGGGGCATCCCGGCTTCGCCCGACGGGGCGTCAGAACGCCGCGCGGACCTCGCCGACCACCGCGCCGCCACCGTGCAGCGGAGCGGACGCGATCCGCTCCAGCACCGGGTCCTGGAGGCCGAGGCGGCGCAACGCGGCGGCCAGCACCGGGCCGCGGGCGCGCTCCGCGCCGTCCTCGATCTTGAAGGCCAGGGCGCGGCCATCGGCCAGTGCGACCACCTGGACGGCCTCCGCGCCCATCTTGGACAGCGCGCCGGGCACCGCCCGCATCAGCCAGGTGTCGGCCCGGCGGGTGCCGGCCACGTACTCGGGGTGGGCGCGCATCGCGTCGGCCACCCGGCGCTGCTCGGTGCCGGGCTCGGCCATCACCAGGGCGCGGTAGCCGCGGGCCAGGCCGGTCAGCGAGACGGCCAGCAGCGGGGCGCCGCAGCCGTCGGTGCCGGTGTGCACGGCCGGCTCGCCGGCGGTCTCCTCCAGCGCGGTGCGGGCCAGGCGCTGGATCGGGTGCTCGGGGTCGAGGTAGGAGGCCAGGTCCCAGCCGTTGGCGGCGCAGGCGGCCAGCCAGCCGGCGTGCTTGCCGGAGCAGTCCATCAGGATCGGCGCCCGCTCCCCGCCGGAGCGCAGCAGCTCCTCCGCCTCGACCTCGTCCAGCGGCAGTTCGGCGGGGGTGCGCAGGGCGACCTCGGTGAGGCCGGCGTCGGCCAGGATCCGGCGCACCCCGGCCCGGTGGAAGGGCTCCGCGGAGTGGCTGGAGGCGGCCAGCGCGAGCTGCTCGCCATGCAGCTCCAGGCCGGCCCGCAGGGTCGCCATCGCCTGGAACGGCTTGGCGGTGGAGCGCGGGTAGACCGGCTGCTCGGGGGTGCCCAGCGTGTACGCGACGGTGCCGTCGGCGTCGAGCAGGACCAGCGAACCGCGATGGCGGCCCTCGGTGAAGCCGGAGCGTATGACCTCGGCGAGGGCGGGCAGGACGGACTGCGACACGGGCGGTCTCCAGGACGTGCGGTGCGGTGAGGGTGGGTGGGCCCCGGTCGCGTCCCGACCGCTCAGCCTCCGCCGAGCAGGTCCTCGACCCGGGCCTCCCCCTCACGGTACCTGCGGGTGATTTCCGCCCCGCAGTCGTCCGCGGTGCGCTGCAGCGTCTGGCGGCGGCCGGACACCTCGCGCTCGTGCTCGGCCAGCCGTTCGACGGCGGCCAGCAGGTCGGCGGTGGCGTGCGCGCCGAGGTCGGCCAGTTGCACGTCGCCCATCAGGGCGTCCGCCTCCAGCCGGTAGCGCTCGCCGCGGGGCGGGCCGAGGGTCAGGTGCCGGGCCGGGCGGCGGGTGGTGGACGGGGCGTCCGCCAGGATCGCGGGCAGCCGGTCGAGCAGCGCGCACTGCGCCTCGCTGGCGCCGGCCAACGGGATCTCCCGGCGCTGGAGTTCGGCCCGCAGGATGTCCATCCGGCCGTGCAGCAGGCGGCGCAGGTACGACAGGTCGGCCTCCTGCTCCAGGGCGTCCCGGCGCAGCACCCGCAGTTCCTCCAGGGCCAGGCCCGCCAGCCCGTCGAGCGCGCTCACGTCCATCAATCCGACCACCTGCCGTAGTACCTGTGCCCGCCGATCGCACGGCCGCCCGCCACTCAGGGTTCCCCCCGGCGGGCGATGCCACTCGTGCGGGTGACGCGGTTCGCCGGGACGACGGACGCCCCCTCGGGGCCCGGATGGCCCCGGGCCGTCGGACAGCGTGCCATTCCGGGCCCCGGCGCCGCACGCCCGAGTACCCGGATGGCCCCCTGGCGAACACCCCTGGCTAGTACGAAGAATCCGCGCCATGGGTTCACCTGCACCGATCGGGGCGCACCGCATGCGACCCCGGCGTGCAACCGGAGGGTGCGCGCCCCCTGGGTGGACGTGCGGGCACAATGGCGGCATGCGAGCAGTGGTGCAGCGGGTCGCCGAGGCGGCCGTGACGGTGGACGGCGAGACGGTCGGCGCGATCGAGGGGCCCGGCCTGTGCGTCCTGGTCGGCGCCACCCACGAGGACACTCCGGCGCAGGCCGCCCAACTGGCCCGCAAACTGTGGACGCTGCGGCTGTTCCCCGGCAGCCCCGAGCAGTCCTGCTCGGAGCTCGGCGCCCCCCTGCTGGTGATCAGCCAGTTCACCCTGTACGGAGACGCCCGCAAGGGCCGCCGCCCCACCTGGAACGCCGCCGCCCCCGGCCCGGTCGCCGAACCGCTGGTGGACGCCGTGGTGGCCGAACTCCGCGCCTTGGGCGCGAAGGTGGAGACCGGGCGGTTCGGTGCCGACATGAAGGTGTCGCTGGTGAACGACGGGCCGTTCACCGTCCTGCTGGAGGTCTGAGACCGGTCAGGCCGGGACGATCACGTCCTGGCTGCCGGGCACGCCGTCGGCCAGCAGCACCGCGTCGACCGGGGTGTTGCGCTTGACCAGGGCCAGCGCGACCGGGCCGAGCTCGTGGTGGCGGGCCGAGGAGGTGACGAAGCCGACCGGCCGGTCCTGGCCCTCGACGCGGACCTCGGCCCCGTGCCCGGGCAGCTTCTCCTCGGTGCCGTCCAGGTGCAGGAAGACCAGCCGGCGCGGCGGGCGGCCCAGGTTGTGCACCCGGGCGACCGTCTCCTGGCCGCGGTAGCAGCCCTTGTGCAGGTGCACCGCGCTGCCCAGCCAGTCCACCTCGTGCGGGATGGTGCGGTGATCGGTCTCGAAACCCAGGCGCGGCCGGTGCCCCTCGATCCGCAGCGCCTCGTACGCCCACACGCCCGCGGCCGGACCGAACCCGGCTGCGGCCTCGGCGAGTTCGGCGCGCGGCAGGAACAGGTCACGGCCCCACGGGAGTTCGCGCACCGCCGCGGCCCGGTCGGCGAGGACGGTGGAGCCGGCCGGCAGGAACACCACGGCGTAGTCGGCGGTGGCGTCGGTGACTTCGGCCCGGTTCCAGAACTTCATCGACTCCAGGTACGTCACCAGCGCGGGCGCGGTACCGGGCTCGACGTGGATCCAGGTGGTGGCACCGTCGTCGACCAGGTACAGCGCGTGCTCGACGTGCCCGTGCGGGGACAGCACCAGTGCCTCGGTGGCCTGCCCCGGCGGCAGTTCGCTGACGTGCTGGGTGAGCAACAGGTGCAGCCAGCTCAGCCGGTCCGGCCCGGTGACGGTGATCACGCCGCGGTGCGACAGGTCGGTGAAGCCGCGCCCGGCGGCCAGTTCGCGCTGCTCGCGGAACAGGTCGCCGTAGTGGGCGGCGACCCCTTCGTCGGGACCTTCGGCGGCGACGGCGCCGGGCAGCGCAAGCAGCGGGCTCTTCATACCGGCCAGCTTACGGCTGCGGGTGCTCCAGCTTGGCGGTGCAGTCCGCGCAGCGGCCGAAGATGGCGAAGTGCTTCAGATCGGTGTCGAAGCCGTGCTCGGTGCGCAGGCTCTCGATCAGCGGCGCGGCGATCGCGGTGTCGGTCTCGGAGACCTGGTCGCAGTCCCGGCAGACCAGGTGCAGGTGGGTGTGCCGACCCGCCAGGTGGTAGGTGGGCGCGCCGTGCCCGAGGTGGGCGTGCGAGACCAGACCGAGCTCCTCCAGGAGCTCCAGCGTCCGGTACACGGTGGAGATGTTGACGCCACTGGCGGTGCGGCGGACCTGCGCCAGGATCTCGTCCGGGGTGGCGTGGTCGAGTACGTCGACAGCCTCCAGCACCAGCTGGCGCTGCGGGGTCAACCGGTAGCCGCGCTCGCGCAGGTCGGCCTTCCAGTCGGTGGTGTCGGTGTTCGCCACGGTGTCCCTGCCCGTTGAGAGGTCGTGCCGACCAGTGTAGGGACCGACCGCCGGGTCGGTCCCCCACTCGTCCGTGCCCGTCCGCTCAGCGGAAGAACGCGATCCCGTCGTCCGGGAGGTCGTTGACGTCCTTGACCAGCTGCGCCGGGTTGAGCACCTTCTTCAGCTGCGCCGACATGTACGGCCGCAGCGGCACCTGGGGGGCGGCCTTCTCGCCGACCCACAGCAGCTCGTCCTTGACCAGGCCGAACAGGCGCTTGCCGCCGCTGTACGGGGCCGCGCCCTCGATCCGGGCGACGGCGTCGGTGGCCAGGTCGATCTGCGGCTTGCCGTCGTGCAGCTTGCCGTACCAGATCTCCACGGTGCCGTCGTCGCGCACCGAGGAGACCTCGATCTCGCGCTCGCCGCTGGTCCCGTGCTGGTTGCTGGTGACGCGCCAGAAGGCGTGCTCCATCTCCAGCGGGCGGACCTTCTCGCCCTGCTCGTCCAGCACCCAGGTACGGGAGCGGAACTCCAGGAAGGGTCGTCCGTCGTGGCGGAAGACGATCTCCTGGCCGAAGTTGCACTTCTCGCTGCCGGGGAAGTCGTGGACGCCCGCGCCCTCCCAGGTACCGAGGAGGAAGGCGAGCGGGACGACGTCCCGGTGGAGGTCGGAAGGAATCTCGATCATGGTCCTGGCTGCTGTCGTCGGACGGTTACCTGGTCAACCGTACGGCAGAGCTCAGCGCTGGCCCTGGTAGAGCTTCATGACCGAGAAGATGGCGAACCAGGTGATCAGCACGGCCACCAGAACCAGGACACTTTCGAAGAAGATCTCAAGACCGGACACGGTGTGCTCCCAGGGGCGGGTTCGACGGAGGAACGGGGCTTTCCACTACGGCCGGGAGTCTATCGGGCGCCCCCTGCGGCCGTAGTCTCTGGGGCATGTCGAAGAAGCTGGTCATCAAGGTCACCGCCGGTGCGGACGCGCCGGAGCGCTGCTCACAGGCCTTCACGGTCGCCTCGGTCGCGGCCGCCAGCGGCGTGCCGGTCTCGCTCTGGCTCACCGGCGAGTCCTCGTGGTTCGCGCTGCCCGGCAGGGCCGCCGAGTTCGAACTGCCGCACGCCGCACCGCTGCCCGACCTGCTGGAGGTGATCCTCGCCGCCGGCACCGTCACCCTCTGCACCCAGTGCGCGGCGCGCCGGGACATCGGCCAGGCGGACGTCATCGAGGGCGTGCGGATCGCCGGCGCGCAGGTGTTCCTGTCCGAGGTGATGGCGGACGACGCGCAGGCGCTCGTCTACTGATCCACTACCGGCCCTCCGGGGGCTCCCGGTCCGGCCGGTCGCGGTCGTGGCCGGGCTGCTCCCAGTGCGGATCGTCCCAACGGGGGTCGTCCCAGCGCGGGTCGTCCGGGCGCCGGTCGTCCGGCCCCGGATCGCCCGGGCGCGGATTGGCCCACAGGTCCTCGGGCGGTTCGCGGTCCGGCCGGTCCCGGTCGTGGCCGCGCTGCTCCCAGTGCGGGTCGTCCCAGCGCGGGTCGTTCCACCAGTCGTCGTCCTTGTCGCGCCGGTTGGCGAGGACGGCGGCCAGTGGCGGTATCACCATGGCGAGCACGCACATGCCGATGGCGGCGCCGACCGAGTAGAAGCGCACCACGCCCCAGGCGAGGACGAACAGCCCCAGGCAGACGCCCATCATCACGAAGTAGCGCACATGCCGCCGGTGTGCCTGCACCCCTCCAGGGTAGGCCGAGGGCCCCGGCCGTCAGAAGACGGC
>NZ_JBHWEN010000039.1:0-41414 GCF_042734215.1 Kitasatospora sp. NPDC059673
GCCCCGGGCGACAACTCGCCCGGGGCCGCCGCGTTTTCGCGCTACCGGACCAGTTCGGCGAGCATCGCCTGGCGGAAGCGCAGGGTGCCCGCGAGCCGGGTGAAGGTGTCGGACCAGGCGGTGTCGGGGGAGGTGTCGGCGGCCAGCGCCTCGACCGCCGGGGCGGTCTCCGGGGCGAGGGCGCGCTCGGTCATGCCCAGGACGCCGCTGTGGCTCCACGGGTAGGAGCCCAGCTCCGCGGCCCGCTTGAGGGCGGCGACCACGGCGGTGGACAGTGGCGGCGTCCACGGGGTGGCGCAGGCGCCGAGCAGCTGGAAGGCGTCGCCGAGGCCGTGGGTCTGCACGAACGCGGCCGTCCAGGCGGCGCGTTCGGCCGGCGACAGGACGGCGAGCAGTTTCGCGGGCGCGCCCGGAGTGCGGCCCTCGCGGCCGGGGCGGGGCGGGGCGCCGAGCAGCGCCCGCGCCCAGTCGGCGTCCTGCTGGCGGACGGCGGCGCGGGCCCAGGCCTCGCGCAGGTCCTCGGCCCACTCCGCGCCGCCGCCGTCCGCCGCGTCCACGGTGGGGACGGCGAGCAGCTGTTCGGGGGTCAGGCCGGTGTCGGCGGTCCACAGCGCGAGCGGGGCGGCGGCCGCGACCTCGCCGAACCACCAGGCCCGTTCGCCGCGCCCGGTGGGCGACTTGACGGGTATGCCGTCGCGCTGCATGGCCGGGTCGCAGGCGGCGGGCGGCGTGATGTGCAGCCGCCCGCCCTCGTACCGGACGGCCTCGCGGGCGCGGGCGGCCATCCGGGCGGCGAGCGCCGAGCCGGGCAGCGTGGACAGCAGCTCGGCGGCGGTGGCGCGGACGTTCTTCGAACGGTCGCCGAGCGCGGTCTCCAGGAATTCCTCGTCGGCGCCGGACAGTCCGTCCTGCAGCGCGTCGAGGAACAGCACCCGGTCCTCGGCCCGCTCGGTGGACCAGGTGGAGGTGAGCAGGGCCAGGCCGGCCGCCGGGTCGGTCCGGCGCAGCCGGGTCAGGTGGGTGACGCGTTCGGCGAACAGGCCTTCCTGCCACAGGCGTTCGCCGGGCTCGCCGGTGGTGTCGTGGTCGGCGGCGGTGCGGGTGACGTACCGCCAGTCGGGGTTCTGCGGGGCCAGCCAGCGGCCGAGCGGGCCGGCCAGCGTCACGGCGTCGGCACGCAGTTCGGAGCGGGCCCGGGCGGAGTCCAGCAGCGCCGGGACGAGGGCGGGCGGCAGCCGGTAGCCGTGCGCGCGGGCCGTGGCGAGCCACTGCGGGAGCAGCTCGGCCAGGTTGGCGGTGGAGCCGTGGCCGCCGCGGGTGCCGAGCAGCACGGCGAGCCGGCGGGCGGCGGGTTCCGGCAGCGCCGGGCGGGTGTCCTCCGGGGCGGGCGCGGGGGTGTCCACGGCGGGCGCGGGCAGCGCGCCGGCCCGGCGGCGGACCGCGGCGAGCGCGGCCAGGTCGAGCAGCGCGGTGGCCGGTTCGGCGCGGTCCACGGCGGCGGCGAGCGGCGTGCCCGGCTCGGGCAGCGGGCGGCGGTCGGTGCCGAGCAGGGCCGCGCCCTGCAACTCGGCCCACTGGCCGTCGGCGACGGCGGGGGCGGTCATGCGCGGCCCCCGATCGGACGGGCGGTGGTGCGGTGACGGCGGCCCCAGCCGCTGGCGGTGGCGGCGCGGCGGGCGGCGTGGTGCAGGCAGATGCGTCGGACGGCGGCGCGCTGGCGGGTGCGGATGCAGGACATGTGGTTCCTCCGGTTGACGGGCCGTCGGGAAACGCCGGGGAGCGCCTGGGCCGGTCGGTCGGGTGTGGTGGCTTGCGTTCGGCCGGTGGGTGAGGCGCGGCCGGGCACGCCGCAGCCATGACGTGGCGTCAGGGCGGCGTGCGGGATCGGGTTCGGATGTGGATCAGCCGCGGCCGTGACGTGGCGTGGCGTCAGGACGGCGTGCGGGTTCGGTTCGGGTTCGGGTTCGGGCTCGGGCTCAGGTTCGCGCTCAGGTTCGCGCTCGGGCTCGGGCTCGGGTCAGCCGAGGCCGACGGGGCGGTGCTCGGCGTCCCAGGCGGTGACCGGCGTGAAGCCGACGTGGCCGCACTCGCCGAACAGCGTGACGGGATGGCCGGCGGAGACCGCGGCCAGGCGCCACAGCGCGGCGTCGGCGAGCGCGCCGCGGCGCACCGGCAGGGTGTGCCGGCCGTCGGTGAGCTGCCAGCCGTCCCCGGTGAGCACGGGCACGACGTCGGTGAGGACGGCCGGCCAGCTGTCCAGCCACGGGTCCTCGGCGACGGCGGTGCCGTACGCGGCCAGCGCCTCGGCCGGGGACAGCCCGGCGGGCACGGCGGCCGGGGCCGGTTCGGGGCTGCCGTAGCGGGTGCCGAGGACGGCGCGCAGCGGGCGGGCGCCCGGGTGGAAGGCCAGGTCGGCCTCCAGCAGGCGGCCGGTGGGCAGTGCCAGGTCCGGCGCCTGGCCGGGCCGGCCGAAGGCCAGCAGCAGGGCGTCACGGCCGGTCTTCGCGCCGCGCAGCCACACCCGGCGGGTGGTGAGCCGCTCGTCGGCGGTGTCGCGGCTGCCCAGGACCTGCCAGCGGTCGCGGACGGTCGGCCCGGCGAGCAGTTCGGCGGTGTCGGTGGTGAAGCCGACCCGGGTGCGGACGGTGGCGGCCAGCGCCTCCGGCAGGGTGTCGATCCGGCCGTACGCGCCGGCCAGCAGGTGCAGCATCGCGTACTCCTCCAGCAGGGCGTCCTGCGGGGTGTCGGCCAGCGCCCGGACCCGGCCGGCCAGGCCCGGGGCCTGGGCGTCGACCATCCGGGCCGCGACCTCGTCCCAGGCGCCGGCCGGCAGCGGGTCGGCGAGGCCCCGGCGGACCCCGTCGGCCAGCCGCAGCCGCAGGTCGAGCGCGCCCGCGGCGACCCGCGCGGAGCGCTTGGCGGCCCGCTTGCGGGCGGCCTCCGGGTCGGCGTCGGCGGCCTTCGCCTGCTGTTTGGCGACCTTGTCGGCGGCGGCCTGGCTGCGGCCGTTCAGCCACTCCGACACCCAGTCGGGCGGCTCGGCGGCCGCGGTGACGGCCTCCGGCCCGGCGGCCCACAGCAGCAGCAGGCCCAGGGCGTGCTTGCACGGGAACTTCCGGCTCGGACAACTGCACTTGTAGGCGGGGGTGCCGAGTTCCACCGCCGTCCGGTAGGGCGTGCTGCCGCTGCCTTTGCACAGGCCCCACAGCGCGCCCTGCCCGGTGCCGGTACCGCTCCACGGGGCGGGCCCGGAGAGCTTGCCCGCGGCTTTCTGGGACGCCGGGTCGGGGGCCAGGGAAAGGACGTGTTCGGTGCTCCAGCGTTCCTCCATGCCCACGACGCTAGGCGGCGCCACTGACAGTTGAGGGCGGGTCAGGGCCGAGCGTCACCCTCGGGCGGGGACGCGGCCGGCGCCGGGACGAGCTGTTCCAGGCGTTCCATCGCCACCGTCACGTCCAGCAGGGGATTCGTCAGGCCGGGGCCAGCGGGCAGTCGGAGTCGGCGCGTTCCACCAGGTCGGCGCGGAGGGCCGCGAGTTCGGCGGTGCGGGCGTCGATCAGGGCGATCTTCTGCCGCAGCAGTGCGGACAGCCGCTCGGCGGCGTCCGGCGCGCCGTCCAGCTCGGCGCCGGTGCGGGCGATCTCGGCGAGCGAGAAGCCGAGCGCCTGCGCGGTGCGGACGTACCGCAGCCAGGGCACCGCCTCCGGCGGGAAGTCACGGTAGCCGTTCGGCAGCCGGCGGGCCGTCAGCAGCCCGGTGCGCTCGTAGAAGCGCACCGTGTCCCGGCTCAGCCCGGTCTGCTCGGCGAGTTCCCCGATTCTCATGTCCCTGCCCCCGTCGGCGACTTGACCTTGGACAGTACTCCAGGGTCGAGCCTGGAGCGGTCCGCACAACGAGAGTCGAAGGAGTCCGCCCGATGACGCCCCGCCACCTCCGCGTGGTCCGCGCCAGCGCCTGGTACGACCTGCTGGTCACCGCCCCGTTCGCCACCCCCTGGACGTACGCCCTGGCCCACCGTTCACTGTCCGCCGCCGGGCGGGCCCTCGGCCTCGGCGAACTGCCGCCGCCGGAGCCGGTGCTGACGCTGTTCGCCAACCTGATGGGCTCGCTGGTGGTGGTGTGGGCGCTGCTGCGCCTACTGCGCCCGCTGCCGGTGCACGGGCTGTACGACGGCGCGGCCCGGGTGCTGTTCGCCTGCTGGCAGGCCTGGGCCCTGGCGCACGGCGCGACCGGCCTGCTGTGGGGATTCCTGGCCGTCGAGGTGGCGTTCGGCGCGGCCCAGCTGTGGCCGCCGGCCGCCGAGCGCATGGCGGTGGCGCGGAGCTGACGGTCGTCCCGGCGAGGTGCCTCGGTTGTCAGTGGCGGGCGGCAAAGTGGTGGGTGCACGGGGCGAACGGGAGTTCGTTCTCCCAGGTCAGCGCCGTGCCCATTCATTCTTCGCGCCCTTTCTGCGCAGTGTTCTGACGTCCCGTGAGATCGGAGCAGTCGATGACCACCGAGACGACCAGCGAGGTCCTGCGGCAGCACGCCGAGGACGCGTTCGCCGAGGAGCTGGCCGCCCTCGCCCGGCACGACGACCGGGCCCGGCCGGAGCGCTGGCGGCTGTCGCCGTGGGCGGTCGCCACCTATCTGCTGGGCGGCGAACTCGCCGACGGCACCGTGATCACGCCCAAGTACATCGGCCCGCGCCGGGTGATCGAGGTCGCCGTGACCACGCTGGCCACCGACCGGGCGCTGCTGCTGCTCGGCGTGCCCGGCACCGCCAAGACCTGGGTGTCCGAGCACCTGGCCGCCGCGATCTCCGGCGACTCCACGCTGCTCGTCCAGGGCACCGCCGGCACCCCCGAGGAGGCCGTCCGGTACGGCTGGAACTACGCGCAGCTGCTCGCCCACGGGCCCAGCGAGGACGCCCTGGTGCCGTCCCCGCTGATGCGCGCCATGCGGGACGGGCAGATCGCCCGGGTCGAGGAACTCACCCGCATCCCCGCCGACGTGCAGGACAGCCTGATCACCATCCTGTCCGAGAAGACCCTGCCGGTGCCCGAACTCGGCACCGAGGTGCAGGCGGTGCGCGGCTTCAACGTGATCGCCACCGCCAACGACCGCGACCGCGGCGTCAACGAGCTCTCCTCCGCGCTGCGCCGCCGCTTCAACACCGTGGTGCTGCCGCTGCCCGCCACCCTCGACGAGGAGGTGGAGATCGTCACCCGCCGGGTCGGCCAGCTCGGCCGCTCCCTCGACCTGCCCGAACTGCCGGGCGGCGCCGAGGAGATCCGCCGGGTGGTCACCGTCTTCCGCGAGCTGCGGGCCGGCCTGACCGCCGACGGCCGCACCAAGGTGAAGACCCCCAGCGGCACCCTCTCCACCGCCGAGGCGATCTCGGTGGTCACCAACGGCCTTGCGCTGGCCACCCACTTCGGTGACGGCGTGCTGCGGGCCGGCGACGTCGCGGACGGCATCGTCGGCGCGGTGGTCCGCGACCCGGTCGCCGACCGGCAGGTGTGGCGCGAGTACGTGGAAGGCGTGGTCCGCGACCGCGACGGCTGGAAGGACTTCTACCGGGCCGCCCGGGAGGTCTCCGCGTGAGTGCCCAGGTGACGCTGCTCGGGGTGCGCCACCACGGCCCCGGCTCGGCCCGCGCGGTCGCCGCCGCGCTGGCCGCCCTGCAGCCCGACGCGGTGCTGATCGAGGGCCCGCCGGAGGCCGACGAACTGACCGGGCTGGCCGCCGAGAAGGACATGGTGCCGCCGGTCGCCCTGCTCGCCCATGTCAGCGACGACCCGGCGCGGGCCGCGTTCTGGCCGCTCGCCGAGTTCTCCCCCGAGTGGGTGGCACTGCGGTACGCCGCGGACGCCGGGGTGCCGGTCCGCTTCATCGACCTGCCCGCCGGGCAGAGCCTCGCGCTCGGCCCGCGCGGATCGAATCCGGGTGCCACAGAAGAGGCCGACGGCGCGTCAGAAGAAGAGGAGGAGGGGTCGGGAGTGCCGGGGGGCACTTCCGGGCCCGCCCCCGTCGACCCGATCGCCGAACTCGCCGCCGCCGCCGGGCACCTCGACCCGGAGGCCTGGTGGGAGGACGTGATCGAGCACCGCGCCCCCGGCGACGACCCCCTCGCGCCGTTCGCCGCCCTCGCCGAGGCGATGAGCGCGCTGCGCGAGCATCACCCCGTCGAGCGGCGCGACCGGATCCGCGAGGCCGCCATGCGGCAGCAGATCCGGGCCGCCCGCCGGGCCGGGCACCGCACCATCGCGGTGGTCTGCGGCGCCTGGCACGTCCCCGCGCTGGCCGTCATGCCGACCGTCGCGCACGACCGGGCGCTGCTCGCCGAACTCCCCAAGAAGCTGAAGACCGAACTCACCTGGGTGCCCTGGACCCACCGCCGGCTGTCCCAGCACACCGGCTACGGCGCCGGCATCGACTCGCCCGGCTGGTACCACCACCTGTACACCACGCCCGAGCAGCCCATCGCCCGCTGGATGACCAAGGTCGCCGAACTGCTGCGCGCCGAGGACCACCCGGTCTCCTCCGCGCACGTCATCGAGGCGATCCGGCTCGCCGACACCCTCGCCGCGATGCGCGGCCGCCCGCTGCCCGGCCTCACCGAGACCCTGGACGCGGTGCGCGCCGTCATGTGCGACGGCTCCGACCTGGCCCTCGCGCTGATCCACGACCGGCTGGTGGTCGGCGACGCGCTCGGCGAAGTCCCCGACGGCGCGCCCGCGGTGCCGCTGCAACGCGACCTGACCCGCCTTCAGCGCACCCTGCGGCTCAAGCCCGAAGCGACGAGCCGCGAACTCGTCCTCGACCTGCGCAAGGACCTCGACGCCGAACGTTCCCGACTGCTGCACCGGCTGCGGCTGCTCGGCCTGCACTGGGGACGGATCGTCCGCGACAGCGTGCAGTCCACCGGCACCTTCCGGGAGACCTGGCAGCTCGCCTGGGAACCCGAGTTCTCCGTCCGCCTGGTCGAAGCCGGCCAGTGGGGCACCACCGTGCAGGGCGCCGCCACCGGCAAGGCCGTCGCCGACGCGGCCACCGCCGAACTCACCGCGCTCACCGAACTCGCCGAACACTGCCTGCTCGCCGCCCTGCCCGACGCCCTGCCCGAGGTGATGCGACGCCTCGCCGACCGCGCCGCGCTCGACACCGACGCCGGACACCTCGCCACCGCACTGCCCGCGCTGGTCCGCACCCTGCGCTACGGCGACGTCCGGGCCACCGACACCAGCGCCCTCACCGCCGTCGCCCTCGGCCTCGCCGAACGCCTCTGCGTCGCCCTGCCCGCCGCCTGCACCGGACTGGACGCGGACGGCGCGAGTGCCCGGCGCACCGAGATCGACGCCGTCCACCAGGCGATCGCCCTGCTCTCCTCCACCGCGGTCGGCGAACAATGGGCCGGCACCCTCACCGCGATCGCCGCCCGCGAACCGCACGGCGGCCCGGCCACCGGCGTTCCCGGACTGCTGCGCGGCCGCGCGGTTCGGCTGCTGCTGGACGACGGACGGATCGACGCGGCGGAGGCCGGGCGGCGGCTGGGTCTCGTCCTCTCGGTCGCCTCCGGCCCCCTGGACGCCGCCGGCTGGGTCGAGGGCCTGGTCTCCGGCGGCGGGGCGCTGCTGCTGCACGACCCGGCGCTGCTCGGGCTGATCGACACCTGGCTGTGCGGCGTCCCCGCCGACACCTTCACCGACCTGCTGCCGGTCCTGCGCCGCACCTTCTCCTCGCTGGAGACGGGCGTCCGGCACACCGTCGGGTCGCGGGTGGCCGCCGGACCGCTGAGCACGTCCGTGGCGGACAGCGGCCCCGACATCGAGATGGACGCGGAGCGCGCGGACGCGACGACGCCGGTGCTGGCGCTGTTGCTGGGCGTGCAGGTGGGCATCCCGCGCCAACTGGACCGCCGCGCCGGTTGACCGGCCCACAGGATCCGTGTTCCGCGGCGCCCCGATCCTTTCCTCTTTCTTTCTTCCGCTTCGCGCAGTTCCCCGCGCCCCTGATGGGGCGTGGGGGTTAAGGAGTGATTCAAAGTGACTGTCCGTCAGGATGATGAGCGGATGCGGCGCTGGCGGCTGGTGCTCGGTGCGGACGGGGACGGGACCGGGGTGCGGCTCTCGCGGCGGGATGCGGCGATGGACGGGGCGCTGGGGGCGTTGTACCGGGAGGACGGGAAGCGCTCGGCGGGGCTCGGGGGGTCGGCGCCGCAGGTGGCACGGTGGTTGGGGGACATTCGGGAGTACTTCCCGACCAGCGTGGTGCAGCTGATGCAGCAGGACGCGATCTCCCGGCTGGGCCTGGACCGGCTGCTGCTGGAGCCGGAGATGCTGGCCGCGGTGGAGCCGGACGTGCATCTGGTCGGGACGCTGCTGTCGCTGAAGCACGCGCTGCCGGAGACCACCCGGGAGACGGCGCGGATGGTGGTCGGCAAGGTGGTCGCGGAGCTGGAGCGCCGGCTGGCCGACAAGACCCGTTCCACGCTGGGCGGGGCGCTGGACCGCAGCGCCAAGGTGAACCGGCCCAAGCACCGGGACATCGACTGGGACCGCACGATCCGGGCGAACCTGTCGAAGTACCTGCCGGAGTACCGCACGGTGGTGCCGGAGCGGCTGGTCGGCTACGCGCGGGCGCAGCGGGCGGTGAAGAAGGACGTGATCCTGTGCATCGACCAGTCCGGGTCGATGGCGCCGTCGGTGGTGCACTCGGCGGTGTTCGGCGCGGTGCTGGCGTCGATGCACAGCCTGGACACCCGGCTGGTGGTGTTCGACACCTCGGTGGTGGACCTGACCGAGCAGCTGAGCGACCCGGTGGACGTGCTGTTCGCGACGCAGCTGGGCGGCGGCACCGACATCAACCGGGCGCTGGCGTACTGCCAGTCGAAGATCACCCGCCCGTCGGAGACCGTCGTGGTGCTGATCAGCGACCTGTACGAGGGCGGCATCCGGGACGAGATGCTGAAGCGGGTGGCGTCGATGAAGGCGTCGGGGGTGCAGTTCATCGCGTTGCTGGCGCTGTCCGACGAGGGCGCGCCGGCGTACGACCACGCGCACGCGCAGGCGCTGGCCGCGCTGGGGGCCCCGGCGTTCGCCTGCACCCCGGACGCGTTTCCGGACATCATGGCGGCCGCGATCGAGAAGCGTCCGCTGCCGGTGCCGGACCGGCAGTGACGGTCAATGGCCGCGGGTACCACCCGTCGGGGTGATCCTGTGGTGCGGCCGACCGTCGCGCGCCCCGGGGCCGCCGACGGCCCGGCGACACGCCGGGTCGGGTCCGCTGTGACGGTTCTCACGAAGGTCGAGCCGGTCCCGGGCGAAACACGCCCGCCGTCCGGGGATAACCTGCCATGCGGACGTGACGCGCGTGTTGATCCACGATGCGCCCGGCAACTGGGTGGGCCGCAAGGCCGTACATCTGCGTACCCGCTCAGCGCCGACGACCCGCAGCGAAGATCCTGCCGTGGCACGCTCGTAGAGACACATTCCGCGACCACGAACAAGGACAAACACGTGGACCTGTTCGAGTACCAGGCGAGGGACCTCTTCGCCAAGCACGGTGTACCCGTGCTTGACGGCGATGTCATCGAGACCGCCGCAGACGCTGCCGCCATCGCGGAGCGCTTCGGCGGCCGAGCCGTCGTCAAGGCTCAGGTGAAGGTGGGTGGCCGAGGCAAGGCCGGTGGCGTGAAGCTCGCGTCCGACCCGCAGGACGCCGTGGCCAAGTCCGAGGCCATCCTCGGCATGGACATCAAGGGCCACACCGTCCACAAGGTGATGCTGGCGCAGACCGCGTCCATCGAGGAGGAGTACTACGTCTCCTTCCTGCTCGACCGCACCAACCGCACCTTCCTGGCCATGGCCAGCGTCGAGGGCGGCATGGACATCGAAGAGGTCGCGGCCACCAAGCCCGAGGCGCTCGCGAAGATCCCGGTGGACGCCAACGAGGGCGTGACCGCCGAGAAGGCCGCCGAGATCGTCGCCGCCGCGAAGTTCCCGGCCGAGGTCGCGGACCAGATCGCCGAGGTCCTGCAGACCCTGTGGACCGTCTTCGTCAAGGAGGACGCCCTCCTGGTCGAGGTCAACCCGCTGATCAAGTCCGGCGACGGCAAGATCATCGCCCTGGACGGCAAGGTCTCCCTGGACGCCAACGCCGAGTTCCGTCAGCCGGAGCACGAGGCGCTCGAGGACAAGGCGGCCGCCAACCCGCTGGAGGCCGCGGCCAAGGCGAAGGGCCTGAACTACGTCAAGCTCGACGGCCAGGTCGGCATCATCGGCAACGGCGCGGGCCTCGTCATGAGCACCCTGGACGTCGTCGCGTACGCCGGTGAGAACCACGGCGGCGTGAAGCCGGCCAACTTCCTCGACATCGGTGGCGGCGCGTCCGCCGAGGTGATGGCGAACGGCCTGGAGATCATCCTGGGTGACACCGACGTCAAGTCGGTCTTCGTCAACGTCTTCGGCGGCATCACCGCGTGCGACGCGGTCGCCAACGGCATCGTGCAGGCCCTCGCGCTCCTGGAGAGCAAGGGCGAGGCCGTCACCAAGCCGCTCGTCGTCCGCCTGGACGGCAACAACGCGGAGCTGGGTCGCCAGATCCTGACCGACGCCAACCACCCGCTGGTGCAGCAGGTGGACACCATGGACGGCGCCGCTGACCGCGCCGCCGAGCTGGCCAACAAGTAAGGAAGGGGACTTAACACCATGGCTATCTTCCTTACCAAGGACAGCAAGGTCATCGTCCAGGGCATGACCGGCTCCGAGGGCATGAAGCACACCCGCCGCATGCTCGCCTCCGGCACCCGGATCGTCGGCGGCGTGAACCCGCGCAAGGCCGGCACCACCGTTGACGTGGACGGCACCGAGGTCCCGGTGTTCGGCACCGTGGTCGAGGCGATGGAGAAGACCGGTGCCGACGTCACCGTCATCTTCGTCCCGCCGGCGTTCACCAAGTCCGCCGTGGTCGAGGCCATCGACGCCGAGATCGGCCTGGCCGTGGTCATCACCGAGGGCGTGCCGGTGCACGACACCGCCGCGTTCTGGGCCCACGCCGGCGCCAAGGGCAACAAGACCCGCATCATCGGCCCGAACTGCCCCGGCCTGATCAGCCCCGGACAGTCCAACGCGGGCATCATCCCGGCCAACATCACCGGCCCGGGCAAGATCGGTCTGGTGTCGAAGTCCGGCACCCTGACCTACCAGCTCATGTACGAACTGCGCGACCTCGGCTTCTCCTCCGCGGTGGGCATCGGCGGTGACCCGGTCATCGGCACCACCCACATCGACGCCCTCAAGGCGTTCCAGGAGGACCCGGAGACCGAGCTGATCGTGATGATCGGCGAGATCGGCGGCGACGCCGAGGAGCGTGCCGCGGCCTACATCGCCGAGCACGTCACCAAGCCGGTCGTCGGCTACGTCGCGGGCTTCACCGCGCCCGAGGGCAAGACCATGGGCCACGCCGGCGCCATCGTCTCCGGCTCCTCCGGCACCGCCCAGGCGAAGAAGGAGGCCCTCGAGGCCGCCGGTGTCAAGGTCGGCAAGACGCCGTCCGAGACCGCCCGCCTGGCCCGCGAGCTGATCGCCGCCGCCAAGTAAGGCAGCGCCGCTTCCGCTTCCGCTTCGGCTTTCGGCACGAAGGCGCCGTCCACCGTGAGGTGGGCGGCGCCTTCGGCGTTCGGCGGGGCGGTCGGGTCGCGCGGTGTGCGGAGGGGGCGTGCGCGCGGGTCGTCGGGGTGGTGGCGGGACGACGACGGCGGTGGGGTGGTGGGGCGGTGCGAGCGGCGGGCGCAGCGGGCGGTCGGGTTGGTGGTGTTTCGACGGGTCGGGCAGGTCGTGCGGTGGGGTGGTGCGAGCGGCGGGCGCGTGGGGCGTTGGGGTGGTGGTGCTCGGCGGGTCGGTCGGGTCGTGGGGGGCGTGCGGGTCGTGCGGGGACGGGCGGGGTCCTGACCAGGCCCCGAAGGGCGACGGGGGGCCGGTCAGGACTCGCGCGGTCGGCAGTGCGCCAGTGGTACGCACGCGTCGGCCAGTGGGGGCGGAAGCCGGCGGTGTGCTGCCGGTGGGAGCAGCGGTCGGCGGGGCGCCCCGAACGGCCCGGGCGGCAGGGCGTCCACGCTGTTCGCGGTGTCCCCGTCGTCGCCGTCGGACGGCTGCACCGACGGCAGCACCCGGGCCGGTGGGCCGACCAGTCGGGCCGGTACCCCCGGCGTCGGGCCGCACCACGGCGTCCGAATGCCCGGCGCGCCGGCCCCCGCCGCCGGCCCCGCGCTGCCCGAGCCCGCCGCCGTGCAGGCCGTCGCCGCCGGCAGGCCCGCCCGCAGCAGGTCGGCCGGGCCCACGCCCAGCAGGGTGGCCGCCACGGCCGCGCCCACCGCCACCGTCAGCGTGGCGGCCGCGCCGGTCAGCAGGCCGGTGTGCAGGCGACTGTCCGCCACCAGCAGGGCCGGCGAGGGCAGCCGGGGGCCCGGGCAGCCGTGCACTGCGGCCTTGTGCAGCAGTTCCCCCAGCCGCTCCACGAACTCCGGGTCGGCCGGGTCGCCGACCAGCGCCGGAACCTCCCGGGCCAGCGACGCGCGCGCCGAACGCACCCGGGCCTCGGCCGCCGCCGTGCTCGACTCCACCTCCACCGCCAGCTGCTCCACCGACAGCCCCAGGGTGTCGTGCAGCACCAGCGCCCGGCGGCGCGGCCGGGACAGCCGCTGCAACGCCTTCAACAGCGCCCGGTCCCGGGGCGTCAGCCGGGTCGGAGGCTCCGGGACGACCGGCTCGGCGACCTTGATCCGGCGCCGCGCCGCCCGCCGCAGCACCCGGGTCCGGCGCGGGCCGCCCCGGTGCCACGGCGACAGCGCCAGGTCGAACGCCGCCGACCGCACCCACCCCTCCGGGTCCGCCGCCGACACCTCCGCCCAGCGCCGCCCCGCCGCCCCCAGTGCGAGGTGCACACAGTGCACGGCGCGGTGCCGGTGGCCGGTCAGCAGGAAGGTCTGCTGCACCAGACGGGTGTGCACCAGGGCGACGAAGTCCTCGAACCCGGCGGGGGTTTCGTCCTCGGCGGACGGGCGGGCCCCGGCGGGCTGCTGCGGGAATCCACCGGACGGGGCGTGGGGGGCTTCGGGGTCGGCGGGGGTTTCGTCTTCGGCGGACGGGCGGGCCCCGGCGGGCTGCTGCGGGAATCCACCGGACGGGGCGTGGGGGGCTTCGGGGGCGGCGGGCCTGGGCTTCGGGCGGCGGGCGGGGTCGGGTGTCGGTGAGGTCTTGGTCGCCGGGGAGTCAGGGGCCGGTTCCGTGCCCGGTGTTGTCGCTCGGGGAGCCTTGGCGGGCTTGCGCTTCTGGCGGCGGGCGGGGCCGGACGCCGGTGAGGCCTTGGCGGGTGGCGCGGCAGGGCCGGCCTTAGCCGGTCTGCGTTTCGGGGCGGTGGTGGCGGGCGGCGGGGCGGTGGTGGCGGGCCGTGGGGTGGCGTTCGGAGCGTCAGGGGCCGTTTTTGCGCCGGACGTTGCCCCCGGTGGGGCCAGGGCGGTGGCGAGGGCGGCGGCTTCCTCGGGGGTGCGGGCGCCGAGTTTGCGCACGGCGCGGTTGAGGTGGGCGCGGGCGGTGCCGGGGGAGACGCCGAGGTTGCGGGCCATGATGCGCAGGTCGTCGTCGCCGGCGGCGACGCGCGCCAGCGCATGAGCCTCGCGCGGGGTGAGGCTGCGCAGCAGGTCGCGGGTGCGGGAGGGGTCTCCGGTGGTGCGCGCAGGTCCGGCGGTCAAAGGTGAAGTCACCGCAATCCTCCGCTGTGAGTCCGTCCCGGCAATAGGCACATGTACTGATAATCCGGGACACGGCGAAGGTTTGCGCGTTGACACCCCGTAACGCGCGGCCTTGGCAGCATGTGGCCCATGACGCAGCTGATGGGCCGTCCGATCCTCGGCCTGCCGAGCGAACTCGACAGTCGTTCCTCCCTCGCCGATCTGCTCGCCGGAGTACGTACCGCGCTGCTCACCCTGTCCGTGGTCGCCGTCCCGGTGTTCGGCCTGTGGGTGCTGGCCCCGTACGGCGACGACTCGGCGGAGGGTGCGGCCAGGACGGCGTTCGGGCTGTGGCTGCTCGGCCACGGCGCGCCCCTCGCCCGGGGGCCCGAGGCCGCGCCGGTGACGGTCACGCCGCTGCTGCTCACGGTGGTCTTCGCGGTGCTGGTGGCGCGGGCCGGACGCCGGGTGGCCCGGCGCGCCCGGGGGCGCGGGTTCGTCCGCTGGCGCTCCCCCTTGGCGATGTACGCCGGGTACCAGTTGGTCTCGGCCGGAGCCGTCGCGCAGTGCGCCGATCCGGAGGCCGCGCTGTGCTCCCGGGGGGTCCTGGACCTGCTGGCGGTCGCCGGGTTGACGGCCGGTGCGCTCGGCTACGGGCTGTGGGGCGGGCTCGGCCGGCCCGGGCAGCTGCGACGGCTGCCGCTGCCTGCCGCGCTGTGGCCGCCGGACGGCGCCGAGCCGGCGGTCCTGCGGGCGCTGGCCGGGTGGGCGGGCGCGCTGCTGGCCGGCGGCGGGGCAGTGTTCGGGGCGGCGGTGCTGCTCGGCTCGGCCGGACAGAGCGCCCAGCGCCTCGGCGGCGGCGCCGCCGGATGGCTCGGCATGCTGCTGGCCAGCGCGGCGCTGGTGCCCAACGCGCTGCTCTGGGCGGTGGGTTACGCGCTCGGCCCGGGCTTCACGGTCGGCGCGGGCAGCCACGCCGGGCCGCTGGGCACCGGGCTCGGTGCCGTCCCCGACTTCCCGCTGCTCGCCGTGCTGCCCGACCGGCGCGGTGCGGACTGGCACCTGCTGGCCTGCGCGATGCCCGCCGCCGCCGCGGTCGTCGCCGCGCTGTTGCTGGGTCGCGCCGCCACTCGTTGGAGTGTTTCGCAGACCGCCGGGGTCGCCGCCGTCGCCGCGCTGGCCGCCGCCCCGCTCGGCGTGCTGGCCGGCTGGTCCTGCGGGGGCGCGCTCGGGACCCGGCGGATGGCCGAACTCGGGCCGGTGCCATGGCAGTTCGGCCTCGCTCAGAGCGCCTGGCTGCTGGCCGTGGCGGTGCCGGGCGCGCTGCTCGCCCGCTGGTGGCACACCCGCAAGGGGGCGGGCCCGGTGGTACGCGCCCGGGTCGGCGCGTACCGCCTGGTGTGCCGCCTTGCCGCGTAGCGCCCACGCCCGCCCGCCCACCCACCCGTGACCCCGCCGCCGAGGTGAACCCGGGGTGGTCCGCTGCGCGGGGCTGGGGGGAGTGGGGTGAGTGGACGAGGGGGGCGGTCCGCTGCGCGGGGCTGGGGGGAGTGGGGTGAGTGGACGAGGGGGGCGGTCCGCTGCGCGGGGCTGGGGTCGGGAGCTGGGTGAGTGAACGGGGGGCAGTCTGCTGTGCGGGGCTGGTCGGGAGCTGGGTGAGTTGATGGGGAGCGGACGCTGCGCGGGCCGGCTCGGGGCAGTCCGTTGCGCGGGGCTGAGGGGTGAGTGGGCCAGGGGTCGGATGCTGCGCAGGCCTGACCCGGGGCAGCCCATTGCGTAGGGCTGGGGTCGGGAGCGGGGTGGGGCGAAGCCCGGCCGGGTCCGCTGCGCGGGGCCGGGTTGGTGGGACGGGCCCGCGGGAGGGGCTGGCGCAGTGGGGGGTGGCGCGTGCACGTTGGCGGCGGGGTCACGGGTGGGTGGGTGGGGCGGGCGCGGTCAGGCGTCGCGGCGCAGCAGCGTGCGCAGGCCCGCCGCCGCGGCGATCGCCGTCCACAGGGCCATCAGCAGCAGGCCGGTGCCGTGGCCGTAGTGGACGCCGGGGGCGTCCTGCAGGCGTGTGGCGTACAGGCCGGCCCGGTCGGGCAGGAACTGGGCGGCCTCGCGGATGCCGGGGATGGCGGAGAGCGCGGTGGTGCCGAGGAAGACCAGGGGGGAGAGCAGGCCCAGCGCGGCGGTCTGGTTGCGCAGCACGGTGGTCAGCGACAGGCACAGCACCAGCAGCAGCGGGTGGTAGAGCACCCCCGCCGCGAGGGCCCGCCAACTGCCCGGGGCGGACAGGTCGAGGCCGACCGAGGCGGCGGTGGCGGCGAGTTGGCCTGCCACGGTGAGCAGACCGACGGCCAGGCCCAGGCCCGCGCCGAGCAGCAGCTTGCCCCGGTAGTACCGCGTCCGGTCGGGGACGGCGGCGAGCGAGGTGGTCAGGGTGCCGGAGGCGTACTCCTGGCCGACCAGCAGGATGCCCAGGCAGACCACCGCGACCTGGCCGAAGTTGAGTCCGTAGAACAGGCCCTCCATCGGGTCCTCGGTGATCGAGGTGTCGGTGCGGCCGTAGGCGAACTGGACGGCTGCGGTGATGCCCGCGCTCAGCGCGACCGCCAGCAGCGGCGTCGTCCACAGGGAGCGCAGGGTGGTGAACTTGGCCCATTCGGCGCGCAGCGGGTGGGTGCTCATGCCGCCACCGCCCGGTACTCGACGGCGTCCGCGGTCATCCGCATGAAAGCTTCCTCCAGGGAGTCGTGGGTGACGGACAGTTCGACCAGCGCCACCCGGCGGGACGCGGCCAGTGCGCCCAGTTCGCCCGGGTCGGCGTCCGGCACGTCGTAGGCGCCGTTGCCGAGCGGCACCGCCGTGGGGTGGGTTTCGGCGAGCAGCGCGGCGAGGGCGGCCGGGTCGACGGCCCGGAGCCGGACCCGGCGGCGGCCGTGCTCGGCCAGGAACGCGGTGGTGGAGGTGTCGGCCAGCAGTCGGCCCCGGCCGATCACCACCAGGTGGTCGGCGGTCTGCGCCATCTCCGCCATCAGGTGCGAGGAGACCAGCACCGCGCGGCCCTCGTCGGCGAGTCGGCGCAGCAGCGTCCGGATCCACCGGATGCCTTCCGCGTCCAGGCCGTTGGCCGGCTCGTCCAGCAGCAGCGCGGCCGGGTCGCCGAGCAGGGCGGCGGCGATGCCCAGGCGCTGGCGCATGCCGAGCGAGTAGGTGCGGATCCGGCGGTGGGCGGCGTCGGTGAGGCCGACCAGGGCGAGCACCTCGTCGATCCGGCGGGCGGGCAGGGCGTGCGAGGCGGCGATCCAGCGCAGGTGGCCGGTGGCGGTGCGGCCGCCGTGCACGGCCTGGGCGTCCAGCAGGGCGCCGACGCGGCGCAGTGGCTCGGTGAGCCGGTGGTAGGGCCGGCCGTCGATCAGGGCCGTGCCGGAGGTCGGCCGGTCCAGGCCGAGCACCATGCGCAGGGTGGTGGACTTGCCCGCGCCGTTCGGTCCGAGGAAGCCGGTGACCCGGCCCGCTTCCACCCGGAAGCCGAGGCCGTCCACGGCCCGGCGCTCTCCGTAGGCCTTGGTCAGGTCGCGGATCTCGATCACGGCGGCGCTCCTCTCGTCGGGTGTGACCATCAGTCAATCGGCGTGCGGGAAGCGGCGGATCCCGCCCGGGAGTGGTCCGTCTCCCTCTCGGGAGGGAGGATGGCGCGATGCCCGCTCTGTTCGCCCCGCTGCTGCTGCCCGCGACCTGGGCCCGATGGCTGCACCTGCTGGTCGGCGCGGTGTTCGCCGGGATGGTGCTGCTGGTCTACCCGGGGACGGAGGGCGTCTCGACCGGGCGGGCGCTGCTGCTCAGCGGCGCGGTCGACGTGCCGCTGCTGGGCCTGGTCGCGTTGGTGCCGGCGGTGCGGCGGGCGGAGGGCGTGCAGGCGCGGCTGCTGCTGGTGCCGGAGCGCGAGGAGTCGATCGGCGTTGCCGCGTCGGCGAGTTGGGCGGACCGCGGACGGACGGCGCTCTGGCTGGTCGCGCGCGTGGCGCTGGGCACGGCGGCGGGCGTCCTGATGGCCGCGGCGTTCGGCGCGGCTGCGCGGTGGCCGGTGCTCGCGGTGCCGGCGCTGGGCGCGCTGCTGTGGCTGGTGGTGCTCGCCGGCCGGCTCCAACTCGCGCTCGCCATGCGCCTGTTGGGTCCCTCGGCGGCGGAGCGGCTGGCTGCGGCGGAGCTGCGTGCGGAGCGGCTGCTGGAGCGCAACCGGCTGGCCCGCGAACTGCACGACTCGATCGGCCACGCGCTGACCGTGACGGTCCTGCAGGCGGGCGCGGCCCGCGAGGTCGCCGACCCGGCTTTCCGGGAACGGGCGCTGGAGGCGATCGAGACCACCGGCCGCCGCGCGCTGGACGACCTGGAACGGATGCTGGTGCTGCTGCGCGAGGCCCCCGAGGCGGCCGCCGGCGAACAGCCCGGCCTGGACCGGGCCGAGGAGCTGTTCGCCGCCGCCCGCGCCGCCGGCAGCCCCGTGGACGCCCAACTGGACGTCTGCGCGGCCGAGTTGCCCGGCGTGCTGTCCCGCGAGGCGTACCGGATCGTCCAGGAGGGCGTCACCAACGCGCTGCGGCACGCGCCGGGCGCGCCGATCCGGATCCGCGCCCTGGTCGCGGCCGGCGAGCTGGCCCTCTCCTGCCGCAACACGCTGACCGGCAAGGGGAGTTCGCGCAGGGGCGGCGGCAAGGGCCTGCGCGGCGTGCGGGAACGCGCGGTGCTGCTCGGCGGCGACTGCGAGGCCGGCCCGGACGGCCCGGACTGGGTGCTGCGGGTGCGGCTGCCACTACGGTTGGGCCGGTGACGGTGATCAAGGTGCTGCTGGTCGACGACGAGGAGCTGATCCGGGCCGGCCTGCGCGCCGTCCTGGACGCCCAGGACGGCATCGGCGTCGTCGGCGAGGCCGAGGACGGCGCCCAGGCCCTCGGCCTGGTCCGCTCGCTGCGCCCCGACGTGGTGCTGATGGACGTCCGGATGCCCGGTCTGGACGGGCTGGCCGCGACCCGGGCGATCCTGCGCGCCGCCCACCGGCCGCCGAAGATCCTGGTGGTCACCACCTTCGAGGCCGACGACTACGTGTACGAGGCGCTGCGGGCCGGCGCGGACGGCTTCCTGCTCAAGCGCTCCCGCCCGGCGGAGATCGTCCAGGCGGTGCGGCTGGTCGCGGCGGGCGAGTCGCTGCTGTTCCCGGCGTCGATCCGCCGCCTCGCCGCGGCCCGGAGCGGGGGCGCGGCGGACGGCGGGGCGGTGGCCCGGGCCGGGCTGACCGAGCGGGAGGGGCAGGTGCTGCGGCTGATGGCGCGCGGACTGTCCAACGCGGAGATCGGCGAACGGCTGCACCTGGGCGTGCAGACCGTCAAGACGCACGTCAGCAGCCTGCTCGGCAAGCTTGGCGCGCGCGACCGCACCCAGGCGGTGATCGCCGCCTACGAGTCGGGCTTCGTCTCCCCGGCCGCCGATCCGGACCCCGCCGCCGGCCACGCCTGACGGCAGGTCACTCCGCGGGGCCCTCGTAGATCGTGGTCACCCAGGAGGGGACGTCGGTGCCGCAGCTGCGCACGCCCTCCTTGGTGATCGCGGAGTTCACGCAGTCCAGGTAGTCGTGGTACGCGAACTGCATGGTGAACGTCGCCAGCGACATCACCAGCGCCAGGCCGCCGGTGAGCAGCGCGCTGAGCGCGGCCGGGACCTGCGGGCGGACCGGGCGCGGCGCGAACGGGTCGGTGACCGGCTCGGCGGGCGCGCGCAGCACGGTGACGGCGTACCAGACGGCGAGCAGGGCGAGCGGGAAACCGATCCAGTACAGGCCGAACAGCACCGACAGCAGGGCGATGAAACCCGACAGCAGGGCGTTGCGTGCGGTGCGGTGCGCCGGGTCGGACAGGTCGAGGCGCGGCCCCTGCGGGCCGGGCTCGGGGCGCGGGCCCCACTGCGGCGGCTGCGGGTGCTCGCCGTCCGGCTGCCCGTCCGGCCGGTTGCCGGACTCGGGCGGCTGCGGGAGGCGGGGGCGCCAGGGCTGGTCCGGGGCGCCGGGCGGAGGGGGCGCGAAGGGGTTGCGCTCGCCGCTGTCCTCGCCGCTGCTCATGGTGTCGGCCGTTTCTGCTCGTCGGTTTGTCCGCCCGGTGGTGGGGGAGTGGGCGGTCCGTCAATGATCCCCCAACCGGTCGGCGGCTGTACGGCACCCCGCCAGACCGCTGCCGGGCGGCCGGGAGATCCGCGTCTCAACTACGCGCGTAGCGTTGCGGGGTGGTGACGAATGGCCCCCCACCAGCCGTTATCGTGGTGACGGTCGGCAGCTCCCGACGGTTCCCCGGGTCCCGCAGCGCCGCGGCCGCCCGCGCCATCGACGGCTCCCGACCTGCCGCCGCCCGTAATGGCCCCACCGACGGTGGACGTACCAGCGGGCGACACCGACCTACGGAGAATCGCGCCGTGGCTGCCGCTGACACCCAAGTGTTCCCGCCCCGTACCCCCGGACCGGCCCGGCTGGTGGTGCTGGTCTCCGGCTCCGGCACCAACCTCCAGGCGCTGATCGACGCCGCCGCCGACCCCGCCTTCGGCGCCCGGATCGTCGCGGTGGGCGCCGACCGTTACGACATCGCCGGGATCGACCGGGCCGAGCAGGCCGGGATCCCGGTGTTCGTCGAGCGGGTCAAGGACCACGCCGACCGGGCCGCCTGGGACGCCGCGCTGACCGCCGCCGTCGCGTCGCACGAACCCGACCTGGTGATCTCCGCCGGGTTCATGAAGATCCTCGGCCCCGCGTTCCTCGGCGCCTTCGCCGGACGCACCGTCAACACCCACCCCGCGCTGCTGCCCGCCTTCCCCGGCGCCCACGGCGTCCCCGACGCGCTGGCGTACGGCGTGAAGGTCACCGGCTGCACCGTGCACCTGGTGGACGCCGGCGTGGACACCGGGCCGATCCTCGCCCAGGGCGTGGTGGAGGTCGAGGACACCGACCACGCCGACGGCGGCGAGGCGCTGCACGAACGCATCAAGACTGTCGAGCGCAAGCTGCTCGTCGAGGTCGTGGGCCGGCTGGCCCGCGAAGGACACCGCATCGAGGACCGAAAGGTATGGATCCCGGCATGAGCGCCGCTCCCTCCGCCACTCCGCCCGTCTCCGAGAACGTTCGCCCGATCCGCCGCGCGCTGATCAGCGTGTACGACAAGACCGGTCTGGAGGAGCTGGCCCAGGGCCTGCACGCCGCCGGTGTCGCCATCGTCTCCACCGGGTCCACCGCCGGGCGGATCGCCGCCGCGGGCGTTCCGGTCACCGAGGTCTCCGAGCTGACCGGCTTCCCCGAGTGCCTGGACGGCCGGGTCAAGACCCTGCACCCGCGGGTGCACGCCGGCGTCCTCGCCGACCTGCGCCTGGAGTCGCACCGCGCGCAGCTCGCCGAGCTCGGCGTCGAGCCGTTCGACCTGGTCGTGGTGAACCTGTACCCGTTCACCGCCACCGTCGCCTCCGGCGCCACCCCCGACGAGTGCGTCGAGCAGATCGACATCGGCGGCCCGTCGATGGTCCGCGCCGCCGCCAAGAACCACCCCTCGGTGGCCGTCGTCGTCGACCCGGCCCGCTACGCGGACGTGCTGACGGCCGCGCAGTCCGGCGGCTTCGACCTGCTGACCCGCAAGCGCCTGGCCGCCGCCGCGTTCGCGCACACCGCCGCGTACGACGTCGCCGTGGCGAGCTGGTTCGAGGAGTCCGGCTACACCGAGACCGACGCGGCGTTCCCGTCCTTCCTCGGCAACACCTGGGAGCTGGGCAACGTCCTGCGCTACGGCGAGAACCCGCACCAGCAGGCCGCGCTCTACACCGACGGCACCGGCGGCCTCGCGGGCGCCCAGCAGCTGCACGGCAAGGAGATGTCCTACAACAACTACGTGGACACCGACGCCGCCCGCCGCGCCGCCTACGACCACGCCGGCCCCGCCGTCGCGATCATCAAGCACGCCAACCCGTGCGGCATCGCCACCGGCGCGGACGCCGCCGAGGCGCACCGCAAGGCCCACGCCTGCGACCCGGTCTCCGCGTACGGCGGCGTGATCGCCGTCAACCGCCCGGTCACCGTCGAACTGGCCGAGCAGATCGCCCCGATCTTCACCGAGGTCGTCGTCGCCCCCGGCTACGAGGACGGCGCCCTCGAGGTGCTGACCAAGAAGAAGAACCTGCGGGTGTTGCTCGCCCCCGAGGCCCCCGCCGACAAGCTGGAGTCCCGCCGCATCTCCGGCGGCGTGCTGCTCCAGCAGGTCGACCGGGTGGACGCCGAGGGCGACGACCCGGCCACCTGGACGCTCGCCACCGGCGAGGCGCTGTCCGCCGACGAGCTGGCCGAACTCGCCTTCGCCTGGCGGGCCTGCCGGGCCGTCAAGTCCAACGCGATCCTGCTCGCCAAGGACGGCGCCTCGGTCGGCGTCGGCATGGGCCAGGTCAACCGGGTCGACTCCTGCAAGCTGGCCGTCACCCGGGCCGGCGAGCGGGCCACCGGCTCCTACGCCGCCTCCGACGCGTTCTTCCCGTTCGCCGACGGCCTGGAGATCCTGCTCGCCGCGGGCGTCAAGGCCGTGGTGCAGCCCGGCGGTTCGATCCGCGACGAAGAGGTCATCGCCGCCGCCGAGAAGGCGGGCGTGACCATGTACTTCTCCGGGACCCGGCACTTCTTCCACTGACCGGCGCCGACCGGCACCGACCGGCCGGTTCCGAACGCCGAGGGCCCCGCACTCCGTCTCCGGAGTGCGGGGCCCTCGGGCGCTCGGGGCGAGCGTTACTTCTTGATCACCAGGGTGCCGGCGGCACGGTCGTGCCAGCCCTGCAGCTTGCCGGAGTTGTCGAAGAACGGCGACAGGAAGACCAGCAGCATGCCGATGCCGCAGAGGAAGTAGCCGACCTGCGGAATGATGAAGCGGACGAAACCGGCGCCCGCGCCCGGGTTCTGACCGGTGTTCTCCTTGACCACGCGCAGGCCCAGGGCCATCTTGCCCAGGGTGGCGCCCGCGAAGCTGATCATCAGCCACTCGTAGAGCAGGTTGAAGATGGCGACCACCGCGACCATGCCGAACAGCGCGGCGGCGGCGCCGGTGGAGGCCTGCGCACGCTCGTTGACGCAGGCCTGGTACGCGGCGGTGCCGTAGCCCGTGCAGGTCTTGCTGGCGCCGTCCGTGAAGCCCAGCGCACCGGCCAGGCCCAGCGCCATCGCGATGCCGACGACGACACTGCTGATCAGGCCGTCCAGCAGGCGGGCCAGGAAACGCTGGCCCATGGTGGCGACCCGCACCATGCCGAGGTTGGCGATGTTGATGTAGCCGTTGTTGGCCTGGATCGTGCCGGGCATCTGCGGGTAGCCGTAGCCGTAACCGGGCTGCGGAGGCACCTGCGCCTGCGGGTAGCCGTAGCCGGGCTGCTGCGGCGGCTGCTGCGGGTAGCCGTAACCCGGCTGCGCCGGCTGCTGGCCGTAGGGGTTGTTGGGGTCGGGCGGGTAGCTCATCGATGCCTCCGGGCAGGAAGGAGCGTGGACGGAACGAAAAAATCCTGGGGACGGGTGGGCAGGGGACACGCCGACCGCGTCGGAGAGTAGCGGACGAGTCCGACGACGGGGGGATCAACAGTCAACCGCGGACCCTCCGTTCAGAGCGCGAGAATGCCGAAGCGGGCCAACTCCCAGGCCCAGGCGGCCATCGCGGCCGCGCCGAGCAGCAGGTTCCGGCGGCCGTACGACAGCCGGCGCCACCAGCGCCCCGGTCCCAGCGGCGCGAACAGCAGCGCCACCACCGCCACCGCCGTCACCGGGTTCGCCGCCAACGCGGCCCCCCAGTGCGCGTGACCGGCCTCGATGAACACGGTGGTGCTGCCGCAGAACGGGCACGGTACGCCGGTCATCAACCGCAACGGGCAGAGCACGCCCGGGTCGTGGGCGTCGTGCACCGCCGCCACCGCGAGCGCCGCCCCCGCCGCCGCGGCCGGCCGCACCAGCACCCGCGCCACCGCGCCCGGCACCGTACCGGCCGACCGCCACCGGCGGGCCGTCAGCGCGCCGCCGGACAGCGGCACCGGACAGGCCGTCACCGACCCGGCCGGCCCGGGAGTCGCGGGGTTCATGTGACGGTGAGCCCGAGGACGACGATGCCGAGGGTGATCAGTACGGACAGGGAGTTCAGCACGATGCCGCCGATCGCGGCGGTTCGGCCCGTACCACCCAGCTGCGCCGACCTGTTCAGGCCCGAGACGCCGAAGCCCAGACCCACCAGGCCCAGCACGCCGCCGTAGACGCAGGACAGCAGGACCGCGATGAAACCGATCACCACCGACGTCGTGGCGGCGTTGTTGTTCACCGCCATCGGAACGCCCGGCGGGTACGGGTGCGAGGGGTGCGGCGGCTGCTGCGGGTACCCGTAGCCGTAACCGGGCTGCGGCTGTGGTGGCTGCGGCGCCTGGGGATAGCCGTACGACGGCTGCTGCGGCGGCGGACCCGACGGGCCGCCGGCCTGGCCGTAACCGCCGTACGGATCCGGCTGGTACGGATTGCTCACGTGTCGATTCCCCCGACTGTGTTCGTCCCCCGCGGCCCGACGGTCCGTCACCAGGACCTGGGCGGCGGTACTTGCCTTGTCATCGTGAGCCTTGGCGCCGCACGCTGTCCAGCCACACGCAGGCCACGGACACGACCGTGGCACAACCGCAATCCCCCGGCACGCTCCGTGTCCGGCAGGGACGCTCCGTGCACGCCCGCCCGGCGGCACGGCGCGGACCCCGGATCCGGAAGAATGGAGACATGACTGCCCAGATTCTCGATGGCAAGGCCACCGCGGCCGCGATCAAGTCCGAACTCGCCGTCCGCGTGGCGGCCCTCAAGGAACGGGGCATCGTCCCCGGCCTCGGCACCGTCCTGGTCGGCGACGACCCGGGCAGCCGGTGGTACGTCAACGGCAAGCACCGCGACTGCGCGGAGATCGGCATCGCCTCCATCCAGCGCGAACTGCCCGCCACCGCCACCCAGGAAGACGTCGAGAACGTCGTCCGCGAGCTCAACGCCGACCCGGCCTGCACCGGCTACATCGTCCAGCTGCCCCTCCCCAAGGGCCTGGACCAGAACCGCGTGCTCGAACTCATGGACCCCGACAAGGACGCCGACGGCCTGCACCCGACCTCGCTCGGCCGCCTCGTCCTCGGCATCGACGGCCCGCTGCCCTGCACCCCGCTCGGCATCGTCGAACTGCTGCGCCGCCACGGCGTCGCCATCGACGGCGCCGAGGTCGTGGTCGTCGGCCGCGGCATCACCGTCGGCCGCTCCATCGGCCTGCTGCTCACCCGCCGCAGCGAGAACGCCACCGTGACGCTGTGCCACACCGGCACCCGCGACCTCGCCTTCCACCTGCGCAAGGCCGACATCGTGGTTGCCGCCGCGGGCGTCCCGCACCTGGTCAAGCCCGAGGACGTCAAGCCCGGTGCGGCCGTACTGGACGTCGGCGTCTCCCGCAGCGAGGGCAAGATCGTCGGCGACGTGCACCCCGGCGTCGCCGAGGTCGCCGCCTGGATCTCCCCCAACCCCGGCGGCGTCGGCCCGATGACCCGCGCGATGCTCCTCAACAACATCGTCGAGGCGGCCGAGCGCCGCGCCGGCGTCTGAGACCGGTGCCCGGCGTCATGAAGCGCGCCCGCCGCCGACCCGTCACCACCGAAGGAACCCTCCCGCCGGAGGGTTCCCGGGCGGCACTCGGCCGTGGCCACACCCTCCCGCTCCGGCAGTGGCCGATCACCCTGGTCCTCGCCGTCGCCACCCTCGGCCTGCTGGTCACCTGGGCCGGAAACTTCCGGCTCGGCCTGCTCGCCGTCGGCGCCGCACCACTGCTCGGCGCCCTGCTGCGACTCGGCCTGCCGGACGTCGGCATGCTCGCCGTCCGCAGCCGGTTCACCGACGTCACCCTGATGTTCGTGCTCGGCGGGGTGATCGTGCTGCTCACGCTGGTGGCGCAGCCCAACCCGTGGCTGAACGTCCCGATGCTGGACAACATCGGACGGCTCATCGGGCACCCCGTGCACTAGGCCCACGTCCGCAAGGTCGCGATCAACGGCAAGTCATTGCCCACGTCGCGATCTTGCGGTCGGGTGCCTTCCGCTGCGCGCAGTTCTCCCCCAGTCCTGGCGGGCCGGGAGGTACCCCCACGCGCCCCTGTTTTCCCAGCCACCTGCCTTCGCGATAGCCTGTCTCGGGTCTCTCGACATCGAGAGATCATCCTCGGCTCCGGCGCGCCGATGTGCCTGGGGCGCCTGGCGACAGCTGGAGAAGGTAGATATGACTCGCACCCCCGTCAACGTCACCGTTACCGGAGCGGCCGGCCAGATCGGCTACGCGCTGCTCTTCCGCATCGCCTCCGGTCACCTGCTGGGTGCCGACGTGCCGGTGAACCTGCGCCTGCTGGAGATCCCGCAGGGCGTGAAGGCCGCCGAGGGTGTCGCCATGGAGCTGGACGACTGCGCGTTCCCGCTGCTGCGTGACATCACCATCACCGACCAGGCGAACGTCGCGTTCGACGGCGCCAACGTCGCGCTGCTGGTCGGCGCCCGTCCGCGTACCGCGGGCATGGAGCGCGGCGACCTGCTGTCCGCCAACGGCGGCATCTTCGGTCCGCAGGGCAAGGCGATCAACGCCCACGCCGCGGACGACATCAAGGTCCTGGTGGTCGGCAACCCGGCCAACACCAACGCCCTGATCGCCCAGCGCAACGCCCCGGACGTGCCGGCCGAGCGCTTCACCGCGATGACCCGCCTGGACCACAACCGCGCCGTCGCCCAGCTGGCGAAGAAGGCCGGCGTGACGGTCGAGGACGTCAAGAAGGTCACCATCTGGGGCAACCACTCCGCCTCGCAGTACCCGGACCTGTTCCACGCCGAGGTCTCCGGCAAGTCCGCGTTCGACGCCGTCGGCGCCGACCAGGAGTGGGTCGAGAACTTCTTCATCCCGAAGGTCGCCAAGCGCGGCGCCGAGATCATCGAGGTCCGCGGCGCGTCCTCGGCCGCCTCGGCCGCGAACGCCGCCATCGACCACGTGTACACCTGGGTCAACGGCACCCCGGCCGGCGACTGGACCTCGATGGGCATCGTCTCCGACGGCTCGTACGGCGTGCCGGAGGGCCTGATCTCCTCGTTCCCGGTCACCACCAAGGACGGCAAGTTCGAGATCGTCCAGGGCCTGGACCTCTCCGAGTTCGACCGCGCCCGGATCGACGCCTCCGTCAAGGAGCTCGCCGAGGAGCGCGACGCGGTGCAGGAGCTCGGCCTCATCTGAGTGCCGCTTTGCCGCGTGTGAACGGCCGGGTGCCCACGGGGCGCCCGGCCGTTCTCCTACACTCGGGCCGTGACCGAAACCCTGCAGGACGCCGCGCTCGTCCTGGTGTTCATCATGCTGGGCGGTCTGTTCAACGTCGCCGAGATCGCGCTGATCTCACTGCGCGAGGGGCAGATCCGCACCCTGGAGTCGGCCGGTTCACGCCGCGCCGCCCGGGCCGCGCACCTGGCGGCCGACCCGAACCGGTTCCTGGCCGCCGTGCAGGTCGGTGTGACGTGCATGGGCTTCCTGTCGGCGGCGTTCGGCGCCGACACGCTGGCCGGCAAACTCGCCCCGGTGTTCGTGAAGGCCGGACTCTCGGACGGCGTCGCGGACGCGGTCGCGCTGGTCGGCCTGACCCTGGTGATCTCCTACGCCTCCCTGGTGCTGGGCGAGTTGACGCCCAAGCGGATCGGCCTGCAGCGGGCCGAGTCGATCGCCCTGCTGGCCGCGCCGGTGGTGGACGTGATGTCGGTGGCGCTGCGTCCGGTGATCTGGCTGCTCGGCCACTCCACCAACCTGATGGTGCGCCTGCTGGGCGGCGACCCGTCCGCCGGCCGCGGCGTGATGAGCCCCGAGGAGCTCCGCGGCCTGGTCGCCGCCAACACCGAACTCGGTTCGGACGAACGCGAGTTGATCAACGAGGTGTTCGCGGCGGGGGAGCGCCAGCTGCGCGAGGTGATGGTGCCGCGGACCGAGGTGACCTTCCTGGACGGCGACCGCCTGGTGCGCGAGGTCCGCGCCGAGACCGACTCCTCCCCGCACTCCCGCTACCCGGTGGTCGAGGGCTCCTACGACGCCGTCACCGGCTTCGTGCACGTCCGCGACCTGTACGGGGTGCGCGGCGAACAGGCCGCCCGGGTCCGTGACCTGGCCCGCCCCGTCAAACTGCTGCCCGCCACCAAAAGGGTGCTGGAGGCGATGAGCGAGATGCGCCGCGAGGGCCACCACCTGGCCATCGTGGTCGACGAGTACGGCGGCACCGCCGGCATCGTCACCCTGGAGGACCTGGTCGAGGAGGTGATCGGCGAGATCCGCGACGAGTACGACGCCCAGGACACCACCGCGACCCGCCGCCTGGCCGGTGGCGGCGTCGAACTCGACGGCCTGCTCAATCTCGCCGACTTCACCGAGGAGACCGGCTTCACCCTGCCCGAGGGCCCCTACGAGACGGTCGCCGGCTTCGTGGTGCGCGAACTCGGCCGGCTGCCGCAGAAGGGCGACCAGGTGGTCACCGAGTCCGGCGCCCGGCTCACCGTGGCCCGCCTCGACGGACGCCGGATCGAACGGCTGCGGGTGAGTGCCGTCACACTGCCCAACCCGGGTGCGCCGGACGTTTCCTGAGCGGCCGGGGGAACTGGAACAATGGGCCCATGGTCAACGCAGCGGTCACCGGTCCGGTGAAGGACCGTCCCCGGGTGCTCTCCGGCATCCAGCCCACCTCAGGCTCATTCCACCTGGGCAACTACCTCGGCGCGGTACGTCAGTGGGTCGACATGCAGGAGGCCAACGACGCCTTCTACATGGTCGTCGACCTGCACGCGATCACCGTCGAACAGGACCCGGCGACGCTGCGGCAGAACACCCGGGTCTCGGTCGCGCAGCTGCTCGGCGCCGGTCTCGACCCCGAGCGCTGCACCCTGTTCGTGCAGTCCCAGGTGCCCGAGCACGCGCAGCTGGCCTGGGTGATGAACTGCCTCACCGGCTTCGGCGAGGCCTCCCGGATGACGCAGTTCAAGGACAAGTCCCTCAAGCACGGCGCGGACCGCACCACCGTCGGCCTGTTCACCTACCCGGTACTGATGGTCGCCGACGTCCTGCTCTACCAGACCCAGACCGTCCCGGTCGGCGAGGACCAGCGCCAGCACCTGGAGCTCACCCGCGACCTCGCGGAGCGCTTCAACACCCGCTACGGCAAGACCTTCACCGTCCCCGAGCCGTACATCCTGAAGGCCACCGCCAAGATCCAGGACCTGCAGGACCCGAGCGCGAAGATGAGCAAGTCCGCGGCCAGCGACAAGGGCCTGATCAGCCTGCTCGACCCGCCGAAGACCAGCGCCAAGAAGTTCAAGAGCGCCGTCACCGACACCGACACCGTCGTCAGCTACGACGAGGCCAACAAGCCCGGCGTCTCCAACCTGCTGCGGATCCACTCCGCGCTCAGCGGGATGAGCATCGAGCAGCTGGTCGCGCACTTCGACGGCAAGATGTACGGCGCGCTGAAGACCGAACTGGCCGACCTGTTCACCGACTGGGTCACCCCGTTCCAGACCCGCACCCAGGAGTACCTGGACGACCCGGCCGAGCTGGACCGGGTGCTCGCGCTCGGCGCCGAGAAGGCCCGGGCGGTGGCGTCCGAGACGCTCGCCGAGGTGTACGACCGCGTCGGCTTCCTGGCGCCGAAGCGCTGATGCCGACGGCTGCCGCCCCCGATGGTGACGGGCTCGACGAGGCCGTCACCATCGGCGTGTCCATACACGTCCCGGAACCGTACGGCAGCCAGGTGCAGGACGCCCGGGCCGGCCACGGCGACCCGCAGGCCCGGGCGATACCCACCCACGTCACCCTGCTGCCGCCCACCGAGACCCGGGCCGACCGGCTCCCCGGAATCGAGCACCACCTGCGGACCGTGGCCGCCGCCAACCGCCCGTTCCGCATGCTGCTCCAGGGCAGCGGAACCTTCCGCCCGGTCTCCCCTGTGGTCTTCGTCCGGGTCGAGGAGGGCGCCCACGAGTGCCGTGCCCTGGAAGCCGAAGTCCGCTCCGGCCCCCTGGCCCGCGAACTCGCCTTCCCCTACCACCCGCACGTCACCGTCGCCCACGGCCTCCCCGACCCCGTCCTGGACGAGGCCCACGAACAGGCCCGCACCTTCCGCGCGGTGTTCGAGGTCACCGAATTCGTCCTCTCGACGTTCGGTGCCGACGCGGTGTGGCGGCCCTGGCGCAGTTACGCGTTCGGCCGATCCTGAGCGTTCCGTTCGCGGATTCCCGGAGTTGTCTGGGAGTCCTTTGCCATTCCTTCGCCCGGGCTTTCCCCATTGTTACCGTCGAATGGGGCGATCGCGGGGCAGGAGAAGAATGGCTGGCAGGTCGATGCGGAAACTGGCGCGGCGTTTTGCGGGCCGGGTGCTTCGCCGACTGGGCGTCCTCCCGGCCCCCGCCGCTCCCGCCGCCGTTCCGGACCCGCCGCCGGACCCGCGGCGGGTCCGCGAGGACGAGCTGCTGGCCGCCGACCGCCGGCTCGTGCGGCACCACGACCGGCTGGCCGAGCTCCGCGACGACCTGCTCGCCCCGCAGGCCCGCCAGGCCAACCTGACCGCCGTCGCCGGGGTGCTGGACGCCGCCGAGGTGCGCTACACCCTGATCCCCGACCGCGGCCCGCGCCACCGGCTGGCCGTTCCCCCCGGCGGCCGGGACCGGGTGCTGGACGTGGTCGCCGACGCCTTCCGCGGCGCCCCCGTGTACGCGGCGCTGCTCGGCCACGGCAGTGTGCACCGCACGGTGCTCGCCGAGGAGCTGCCGCAGGCCGTCGCCGAGCACGAGCTGCCGCCGCAGGTGGAGGAGACCGCGCAGGACACGGGCGAAGCGGTGGACGAGGCGAGCGAACCGGTGGAGCCTGTCGAGCCGCCCGAGCGGGTCAAGGGCGTGCGCCTGTTCCGGCCGGTGGTGACCGGTACCCGCACCCTGTACTACGGCTCGGACCACGGCTGCGACCTGGAGTTCTGGGACACCGACGGCTCGGCGCGCGGCGCCGTCGCCTCGATCGACCAGACCCCCTTCGGCTGGTGGCTGCCCTCACTGGAGGTGGCCGGCACCGTCCGGGTCGGCGACCACGACTACCCCGTCGCGGAACCGTTCCTGCAGGCCCTGCCCGAGGACGTCCGCTTCCCGGTGGACGCCGTGATCACCTGGGTCGACGACCGCGACCCCGCCTGGTGCGAACGCCGCGACGCCGCCCGTACCCGGCTGTACGGAGACGCCGGGCCGTCCGCCGACGACACCGACCACGACGACGGCGACCACCGCTACCGCAACCGCGACGAACTGCGCCACTGCCTGCGCTCGATCGCCATGTACGCCCCCTGGATCCGGCGGATCTTCCTGGTCACCGACGACCAGACGCCGTCGTGGCTGGACACCTCGGTGCCCGGGCTGACCCTGGTGTCGCACCGCGAACTGCTGGACGGCGGACCGGTGTTCAACTCGCACGCGATCGAGACCGGACTGCACCGGATCCCCGGCCTGGCCGAGCACTTCCTGTACTTCAACGACGACATGTTCCTCGGCGGGCCGGTCCGCCCCGAGCACTTCTTCCTCGGCAACGGACTGCCCAGGGTCTTCCGCGACACCCGGATCGTCCCGCCGTCCGCCGGGGCCGGCTCCGCCGACGTCTACACGGCCGCCCAGCAGAACACCCGGCGGGCGCTGCAACGCGACCACGGCCGGGCCTTCACCAGGGTGCTCGCGCACGTCCCGTACGCGCTGCGGCGCACCCTGCTGGAGGACTCCGCGCGGCGCTGGCGGACCGAACTGGAGGCCACCGGCCGTTCGGCGTTCCGCTCCGCCACCGACGTCGCCCCCGTCACCCTGGCGCTGTACCACGCGCAACTGCGCGGCGCCGCGGTGGACGGCACCCTCGCCCACGGGTACCTGGCGGTGGACCGCGCCGAGGACCGGGACCGGATGGCCCGGCTGCTCGACGAGCGCGACCTGCTGGCGTTCTGCCTGGCCGACGGGAGCGGCGACGGCAGCCCCGCGCAGGAGCAGGACCGGGCGATGGCCGCGTTCCTGGCCGCGTACTTCCCGGTGCCCGGCCCGTACGAGCGGCCGGCCGGCTCAGCCGGCGGCGCCGAGGGCGAGCATCCGGTCGACCAGGCGGACTGCTGCCCCGCCGTCGTCCAGCGGGCAGAACCGCTCGCGGAACGCGCGATAGTTCTCCCGGTACCGCGCCGGGTCGAGGTCGCGTAGCGCGGCCACCACCTGCTCGGAGCCGGTCAGCAGCGGGCCCGGGGCCTGCGCCTCGAAGTCGAAGGTGAAGCCGCGCAGGCGGTCGCGGTAGTGCTCCAGGTCGTAGGTGAAGAACAGCATCGGACGGCCGGTCACCGCGAAGTCGAACATCACCGAGGAGTAGTCGGTGACCAGCACGTCGGCGATCAGCAGCAGGTCCTGGACGTCCGGGTAGTCGGCGACGTCGCGGACGAAGTCGTCGTCCGGCAGCGCGCCGCCGCAGTGCACGTGCGGGCGCAGCAGCAGCACGTGGTCGTGGCCGAGGGCGGCCCGGGCGGCGGCCAGGTCGAGGTGCAGATCGACCTCGAAGCGGTCGCTGGCGCCGCGCCGGTCGTCCCGCCAGGTCGGCGCGTACAGCACCACCCGGCGGTCGGGCGGCACCCGCAGCCGGCGGCGGACGGCGGCCACCTCGTCCGGGTCGGACCGGACCAGCCGGTCGTTGCGCGGGTAGCCGCCTTCCAGCACCTCGCCGCGGTGGCCGAAGGAGGCGACCAGCTCCGGGGTGGCGAACGGGCTGGGCGACAGCAGCAGGCTCCACTGCCGCACCTCGCGGTCCAGCCGCTCCAGGTAGCCGCCGGCGGTGGTGCAGTTCTCCGGCATGCGGTGGCCGATCCGTTTCAGCGGGGTGCCGTGCCACAGCTGTACCACCACCTGGCCGTCGCGGCGGCGCAGGAAGTCCGGGAAGTGCGTGTTGCCGACCAGGTAGCGGCAGGTGGCGAGCGCCTCGTACCACTCGGGGCTCCACTGCCGGACCGCGCGCACCGGTCCGGGCGGCTGCTCCTGGCCGTCCTCGATCACCCACAGGTGCTCCAGCGGGAGCTTCCGGCGGGCGAGTTCGGCGTGCACGGCGCGCGGGTTGCAGGCGTAGCCGCGGCCGCCGAAGACGTCGTACAGCACGGCGTCGCGCAGCGGGCGGCGGCGGGCGGCCGGGTAGCTCTCGGTGCGCAGCCGGTGCTGGCGCAGGGCGCTGCGTTCGAGGGCGGCGAGCACCGGGAGGCTGTCCACGATCAGGGTGTCGTGCCAGCGGCGCTGCAGCAGGAAGGACTTGTCGCCGGACCGTCTTGGAGCCGGGAGCAGCGGGAGCGCGGCCGGGTGCAGGCGCAGCGGGTGGCCGGGGTGCCGGTCGGGGCCGGCGGGGCACAGCAGGGCCTCCCAGATGCCCTTGCCGAGCGGGCGGGGCACACCGTCGGGCCCGTCGGGGGTGAGCGGCAGTCGGACGGTGAAGCGGCCGCCCCCGTCCGGGGTGGGCGGGCGGACCGGTGTACGCCGTTCGCGCCCGTCGCCGCAGTGCCGCAGCACCAGCTCCAGCGGGGTGTCGGGGGCGCCGGGGAACTCTCCGGCGAGGTCGAAGCCGCCGTCCACGGGGGTGATCCGGTCGATCAGCGGTTCGGCCGGCTGGACGCAGAACTGCAGGCGGTCGTCGGCGAGTTGCTTGGCGTACAGCACTTGGCCGGCGCCCACCGGCAGCTGGCAGCTGCCGGTGGGCGGGTGGCGCAGGACGAGTGGGGCGTCGCCGTCGGGGAGCGTCAGTGAGGGCTCCCAGTGGCCCTCGGCGAGACGCGGGACCTTGCCGGCGAAGGCGGTGAACTCGTGGCCCTGCCAGTGCACCAGGCTCTGCACGACGGCGCCGGTGGCGCGGTGCCGCAGGACCAGGGCGCCGCTGGTGCCGGCGGCGGTGCCGCGCAGTTCGAAGCCGTCGGGGCGGGAGCGGCAGGAGTCGACCCGGGCGCGGGCCGGGCGCACCGTCAGGTGCAGCACGCCGTCCTCGACGGTCGGCACGAGCTGGAGCGCCGGGCCGGTCCACCCGGCGGGCGGGTACTCGCCGCTGCCGCACCAGTACGCGGCCAGCGGGGCGCGGGCCCGGCGCGGGCCGCTGCCGACCACCGCTTCGACCCGCCAGCCCGGGACCGGCCGCAGCGCGGGGGCGTGCAGCAGCGCCGGTTCGAGGTGGGCGGTGAACCCGGTCCAGTCGAGGCTGTGCCGGGTCTGCGCGCTGTCGTCGGTGGCCTCGGGCAGGTAGTGCGGGACGGTGCGCAGCCGCAGCGGGCGGCGGCTCCCGTCGGTGGGGTGCAGTTCCAGGACGATGCGGGTCTGTCCGGGGCGTTCGCCGGGTGTGTCGAGGAGTCGGCCTTCGCCGGTCAGGACGAGCTCCCCGCTCTCCCAGACGGCGCGGCGCAGCGCGGCGGCGGCGGCCGGTTCGGTGGGGCGCGCGGGCCGGGCGGTGGTGGGGCGCCGTACGAGGTGGGACATTCCAGATATCCCAGTGCACAATGCGGGGAAAAGTCAATTCCCCCCCTTTGCAAAAAAGGGAGGGAATTGACTTATTTGCATATGATATTCGATTTTCCTGGAGCTATTTTCCCGCTCACTCGCCTTCGGCGAGCAGCGCGTCCGCCACCCGTCCGGCGGCATCGCCGTCGTCCAGGTCGCAGTACGCCTCGCGGAACGCCTCGTACTTCTCCGCGTACTCGGCGGTGACCTGCGGCAGGTTGCCGAGCGCCGCGACCACCTCGGCGGAGGTGCTGAGCAGCGGGCCCGGGGCCTTGGTCTCCAGGTCGAGGCTGAAGCCGCGCAGGTTGTCGCGGTAGTGCTCCAGGTCGTAGGTGAAGAACAGCACCGGACGGCCGGTGTTCATGAAGTCGAACACCGAGGCGGAGTAGTCGGTGACCAGGACGTCGGCGACCAGCAGCAGCTCCGCCATGTCGGGGTAGGTGCTGACGTCCCAGACGTAGCCGTTGCCGGCCTCGGGGAGACGGCCGCGGACCACCTCGTGGGCGCGGACCAGCAGGACCTGGTCGTCGCCGAGGGCGGCGCGGGCCGCTTCCAGGTCGAGCTGCAGGTTGAGCTGGTAGCCGCCGTCGGGCAGGCGCCGGTCCTCGCGGAAGGTGGGCGCGTAGAGCACCACCTGCTTGCCCTCGGGCAGGCCGAGCTGCTCGCGGACCCGCTCGGCGGTCTTCTCCCGGTCGGGGGCGAACAGCAGGTCGTTGCGCGGGTAGCCGCTCTCCAGCACCTTGCCCTCGAAGCCGAAGGCGCGACGCAGCATGGGCGCGGCCCAGCGGCTGCCCGCCACCAGCAGGCTCCACTGCGGCACCTCCTCCTTGAGGTGCTCCAGGTAGCCGGAGTCGGTGAACCAGACCTTCTCGAAGTCGGTGCCGATCCGCTTCAGCGGGGAGCCCTGCCAGGTCTGCAGGACGACCTGGCCGGGGCGGCGGCGGAAGTACGTCGGCAGGTGGGTGGAGGTGACGATGTACTTGGCGGTGGACAGCGCCTCGAACCACTCGGGGGAGCGGTGCCGGACGCACTCGGCGGTCTGCGGCAGCTCGGCCTGCAGATCGACGGAGGTCCACAGGTGGCGCAGCGGAAGGCCGCGGCGGACCAGCTCCTCGTGCACGGCGCGCGGCGAGTCCGCGTACAGGCCGCCGTCGGCGGCCCACCAGTCCTCGCGGACGGTGTGGTAGAGCACGGTGTTGGTGAGCGGACGGCGCTGCCCCTCGGTGTACGCGGTGCGCAGCTGCCGCTGCCGGTAGCCACTGCGCTCGGCGGGGGACAGCGGGTCGTGGGACTCCAGCGACAGGCTGTCGAAGGCGCGGCGCTCCAGGGCGACCCGCTTGCCGCGGGCCTCCAGCTCCAGCGGCAGGGCGTCGAAGGTGGACGCGGCGAGCACCGCGGCCGGCCACTCGCTGTCGACGGCGGCGCCGACCGGGCGGAACAGCACCGTCCAGGTGCCCTTGTGCAGCGGGACCTCGCCGGCGAAGGACGCGGTCGGCACCGCGGGCAGCGCGGCCCGGAAGCGGCCGTCGGCGATCTCCACCGGGTAGGCGTGCTCCTCGCGGCGCTTGCCGTGCAGGATCACCAGTTCGTAGCGGTGGGTGCCGGGCAGCGGGAAGGAGCCGCTGAGCATGAAGCCCTCGCCGCCCTTGGCCCGGGTGATCTCCTCGACGACCGGCTGCAGCACCTGGTCGCACAGCTGCAGGTAGCCGCTGGGGGAGGGCTTGGCGTACAGCGCGCGGGCGCCGTCGCCGAGCGGCAGGTGCAGGCCGACGGGGGCGCGGCGGTCGTCCAGGACGACCGGCAGGCCGGTGCCGTCGGAGAGCTTGAGTTCGAGGTCCCAGCGGTCGCGGGTGCGCTTCTCGGAGGTCGGGTCGAGGGCGTTCCAGGCCTCCCGGACGGCGGTCAGGTCGGCGACCCGGACCCGCGCGGTGAACGGCAGGTCGCGGCCGGACGGGACACCCAGGTCCAGCGGGACGGCCACGTCGCGCTCGGACTCGACGTGCTTCAGCCGCAGTTCGGCGCCGGCCAGGTCGGCGCCGGAGCGGACCAGGCCGTGCAGTTCGAGGGTGCCGTTCTCGGCGGACACCGCGGTGGCGCGGGCACGCACCCGCTCCACCCGCAGCAGCAGGTGGCCGTCGCGCTGCCACGGCACCACCCGGACGTCGTCCTCGACCCAGTGCACGGGCGCGTACTCGGCGCGGTCGTGCCAGCCGACCGACACCCGGCCCTTGTAGACGCCGCCCTTGCCGACGCCGGCCACCAGCACCCGCCAGGAGCCGTCCTTCCACTCGCCGCGGTGCTTGAGCCGCTGCGGGTCGATGGTGGCGGAGAAGCCCGCCCAGTCGCAGCTGTACAGGTCGTGCGGGGAGCTGGCGGTGGCCTCCGGGCTGAACTCGGCCCGGGTCTGCACCGCCACCACCCGGCGGCTCTTGGCCTCGCGCAGGACCAGCGCCTTGACCATGTCGTGCTTGTTCTCGGCGCCCAGGTGCTCGGGGAAGGCGTGCCCGGTCAGCTGGAGCCGGCCGCCCGACCAGCGGGCGTCGTACACCCGGGAGCGCATCACCAGGGCGTTGCTCAGCCGCAGCACGTCCGCCGGGACGCTCTTGCGTCCGCCGCGCAGGAACGGATAGTCGGCGTACGGGCGGAGCAGGCCGCGGGCCGGGGCGGCGCCGTTGCTGTCCTTCTCGAAGCGCAGCTGCTCGATCAGCTCGGCGAGCCGGCCCTGCAGGGTCAGGTGGTACTTGAGCTTCAGCGGGGCGCGCAGCTTGCGGACCTGGTCCGGGCCGATGGCGCGCAGCAGGCGGCCGACCGACTCCAGGTAGGCGGCGTTGTACTCCGGGTCGCCCTCCAGCACCGAGCCGAAGAACATCGGGATCTCCTCGACGAGGTTGTTCTCGTCGTAGGAGTGCAGGTACTTGCGGAACTTCGGGTCGGTCTGCTTGCCCAGCCAGTCGCGGACCAGCTCCATCGACTTGACCCGGTCGATGACGCCCTTCGGGTTGGTCTTCATCTGGGTGATCGACATCTCGCCGACCTCCCGCTCGCGCCAGTGGTAGATCGGCTCGGCGAGCACGTCCACCCGGCGGGCCAGGTAGTGGTGCGGCACGCTGACCGGGGCGTCCTCGTACAGGATGCCCTCGGGGTAGAGCACACCGGCCTGGTCGAAGAACGAGCGGCGGTACACCTTGTTCCACGCGGTGCGGTCGGTGACCAGCGCCGGGATCTCGGTGATGTGGGTGCGCAGCCGGGTCGCCGCGAACGGCTTGCGGTGGCCGCCGGACTGGTAGTGGCCGACGGCGCGGAAACGCAGCACGTTGCCGGTGCAGAAGTCCGAGCCGGTCTCGTCCAGCGTGCCGATCATCAGCTCGTATGCGGACGGCGGCATGGTGTCGTCACTGTCGACGAACGCGAGGAACTCGGTGCCCTCGGAGATGTGCCGGTAACCGGTGTTGCGCGCCGCGCCGAGGCCCTTGTTCACCTGCTGGACCAGCCGGAAGCGCGAGTCCTTCGCGGCGTAGGCCTTCGCGATGGACGCGCTGGAGTCCTTGGAGCCGTCGTCGACCATGACACATTCGAAGTCGTCGAAGGTCTGGGCGGCGATCGAGTCGAGGCACTCCTCGAGATAGCGCTCGACGTTGTAGATCGGGACGACGACGGACAGACGGGGGGCCATCGGGAGCGCAGAGCCTTTCCTCAGGGAGTGCGGCCGGGTGGGCCCGGCAGATGTGTCGAACCCGGACCGGCACCGGCCGCGATCCTACCTCTCCGGGCTTGCTAGTCTGCGCCTGGCCAGGCCAGGTCAGGAGAGTGAAGAGATGCCGCGGTTCAGCGTGATCGTGCCCGTCCACGCCGTCGAGGAGTACCTCCCCGCCTGCCTGGAGTCCGTCCTCGGGCAGACCTTCACCGACTTCGAACTGATCGCCGTGGACGACCGCTCGCCCGACGGCTGCGGCGCGATCCTCGACGAAGTCGCCTACCGGGACAAGCGGGTGACGGTCCGTCACCTGGAGCAGAACGTCGGCCTGGGCCTCGCCCGCAACGCCGGACTCGAACTCGCCACCGGCGACTATCTGCTGTTCCTGGACAGCGACGACACCCTCACCCCCGACCTGCTGGCCGCCACCGACGCCCGGCTGCGCGCCACCGGCGACCCCGACCTGCTGGTGTACGACTACGCCCGCAGCTACTGGGACGGCCGCGTGGTGCGCTCCGCCTCCGCCCCCGTGTTCGCCAAGCCCGGCGCCGACACCTTCACCCTGGACGAGCGCCGCGACCTGCTCGACCTGCTCCAGGTGGTGTGGAACAAGGCCTACCGCCGCGAATTCGTCCAGCAGCAGGGCCTGACCTTCCCGCCCGGGTACTACGAGGACACCCCCTGGACCTACCCGGCGCTGCTCGCCGCCGAGTCCATCACCCTGCTCGACCAGGTCGGCGTGCACTACCGGCAGCGCCGCGAGGGCGGAAACATCCTGGCCACCGCCTCCCGCAAGCACTTCGACGTCTTCGAGCAGTACGACCGGGTGTTCGCCTTCCTCGACGCCCGCCCCGACCTGGACCGCTGGCGGCCGGTCATCTACCGGATGATGCTCGGCCACCTCGCCACCGTCGTCACCAAGCCCGGACGCGTCCTGGCCGCCGACCGCCGCGAGTTCTTCCGCCGCGCCGCCGAGCACTGCGCCCGGCACCGCCCGGCCGGGTACCGGCCGCCCGCCGGGCCGGAGGGCGTGCGCGGCGAACTGCTCAGCCGCGGCAGCTACCTGGGCTTCCAGAGCCTGCGGGTGCTGGCCAAGGCCCGCCGCGCGGTGCGTCGCTGAGCCGCCTTCGAGTCGGCTTCGAGCCGGCTTCGAGTTGCCCTTGAGCTGCTTCGAGCCACCTTCGAGTTGCCGTTGAGTTGCCGTTGAGCCGCTTTCGAGCCGCTTTCGAGCTGCCGTTGAGCCGCTTTCGAGCTGCTTCGGAGCCGCTTTCGAAGCGCTGAGCCGCTGAGCCGTCCGGCCGACGGCGCGTCACCCGGACGCCGCATCGTCCGGCCGGTATACAGCGGAGGATGGACTTCCTCACCGGCCTGCCCCTGATCGGTCCGCTGGTGGCCCGGATCCTGCGCAGCCGCCCGTACCTGGTCTACCGGCTGTTCGCCGACGTGGAGGGCAACCGGCTGGCCGGGGCGGTCACCTTCTTCGGGTTCCTGGCCCTGTTCCCGCTGCTCACCGTGGCCCTGGCGATCGCGCTGGCCACGCTCTCCGACTCCCGGGTGCACCAGCTCCAGGAGAAGATCGCCGAACAGCTGCCCGGCCTCGCCGACGCGCTCGACCTGAACGCGATGGTCGCCAACGCCGGCACCGTCGGACTGCTCTCCGGCGCCCTGCTGCTGGCCTCCGGCCTCGGCTGGGTGGACACCATGCGCGGCGCGGTGCGCACCGTGTGGCGCCTGCCCGACGAGGGCGGGAACCTCGTTCAGGTGAAAGCCCGGGACAGCGTGGTGCTGCTCGGACTGGGCCTGGTCTGCCTCGCCTCGCTGGCGGCGTCCGCGGTCGCCACCACGCTCGCGCACCGGTTCTCCGACTGGCTCGGCCTGGACGGCGGGGGCGCCCGCCGGCTGCTGTCCGGGCTCGGTTTCCTGATCGCCGTCTGCGCCGACCTGCTGCTCTTCTGCTACCTGCTCGGCCCGTTCCCGCGGATCGTGGTCCAGCGCCGCCGGGCCCTGCTGCAAGGGGCGCTGATCGGCGCGGTCGGCTTCGAGCTGCTCAAAGTGGCGCTCTCCTCGTACCTGGGTTCGGTCGCCGGCCGCAGCCTGTACGGGGCGTTCGGGGTGCCCGTGGCACTGCTGCTGTGGATCAACTTCGTGTCCAGACTGCTGATGTACTGCGCGGCCTGGACGGCACTCGCCGACCCGGAGGCCGCCCGCCGACGGGCCGTCAGACAGGCCGAGGCGGCACTGGCGCAGGCTGGTGAAACGCCTCGTTCACCCCCTGTCCGACATGCGGACAACTGACTATGATCCCGGTCACAACATCAAGCTCGGCCGTCCCGCCGTCCGACCGTCCTGCCGGTGCGTCCTCGCGCCCCGGCCACCTTCCCAGGAGGCCGTGTGTCACTCGACACCACCGCCGCTCCGCCCGTGCCAGCCACCCCCGACGACGTTCCCGGGTGGTTCTTCCGCGTCGACCGTGAGGTCTTCTCCTGGCTGCTCAGCCGCCAGAGCGAGGCCGGCGTCACCGGCGACCTGCTGGAGATGGGCGCCTACCTGGGCCGCTCCGCGATCCTGCTCGGTGACCACCTGCACCCCGGGGAGACCTTCACCGTCTGCGACCTGTTCGACATGGACGCGCCGGACGACGAGAACTCCGCCGAGATGTCGATGTCCTACCGCTCGACCCTCACCCGGCGCGCCTTCGAGACCAACTACCAGGCCTTCCACGCCGAACTGCCGACGATCGTGCAGGCCCCCACCTCGGTGCTCGCCGACGGCCGGATCCCCACCGACAGCTGCCGCTTCGTCCACATCGACGCCTCGCACCTGTACGAGCACGTCGCGGGCGACATCCGGGTGGCCCGCGATGTCCTCGCCGGCAACGGCGTGGTCGCCCTCGACGACTACCGCGCCCCGCACACCCCCGGCGTGCACGCCGCCGTCTGGGAGGCCGTGTTCACCCTCGGCCTGAAGCCGGTGCTGCTCACCCCCGAGAAGTTCTACGGCACCTGGGGCGACCCGGACGCGGTCCGCGCCGACCTGTTCGCCCGGGACTGGCGGGGCGAGGGCTTCCGGATGGACGAGGAGTACCTGGCCGGGCAGACCTGCCACCGCCTCGCCTGGGACGAGCCGTCCGGCCGCTCGGACACCACCGCCGGGGCCCAGGCCGGCAGCCCGGCCGGACCCGCCGGCCGCCCGCGCCCGCGGCGCTCGCTCGCCCGCCGGGTCGCGCTCGACGTGATGCCCCCGGTCGCCACCCGCGCGGTACGCCGCGCCCTGGCCGCCGGGCGCGCCCGCAAGTCCGACTAGCTGTTCTGTCCTGTGAGGTTGGGGACGCGGCTGGCGGGTGGTTTGCCTGCGAGTGCGGTGTGTCCGCGGTGGTGATTGTAGGTGTGGAGCCAGGCG
>NZ_JBHWEN010000040.1:0-39070 GCF_042734215.1 Kitasatospora sp. NPDC059673
GAAGGTTAGCCTCCCAGGGCCGTTGGTTGTGCAGGGGGGACCCTGTGGGAGAGTAGGACGCCGCCGAACAATTCTTCAAAAGGCCGAGGCCCCAGCGATGAGCTGGGGCCTCGGCCTTTTTTGTTGGGCTTTTTCAGCCGAACATACCGCCGGCGGACGGCAGTCGGGCACCCGGACGCGGTGCCCGTCCGTGTGCCGGACAATGGACAAGACGGACGTACCGGACCCAGGTGGGGTTCGGGGCTCGTCCGGATCGCGCGCTGGTGTCGATGGATCGGCAGTGGCGCCTCTAGAGCCAGCAGTGTGCAGACAGGAGTCACCAGCATGTCGAACCCGCCCCAGGACCGGCCCGAGCGCCGTAACGACGGCGGCCGGGGGTACGAGCCCAGGTCGCGCGGGGGCTGGTCGAACGACCGCGGCCCGCGTCGTGACGACCGTGGCGAAGGCGGCGGCTACCGCGGTCGGGACGACCGTGGTGACCGTGGCGGCGACCGCGGGGGTTACCGCAGCGACCGTGGCGACCGTCCGTCGTACGGTGGCGGCGACCGCGGTGGCTACCGTTCCCGTGACGACCGCCCGCAGGGCGATCGCGGGGGTTACCGCAGCGACCGTGGCGACCGTCCGTCGTACGGTGGCGGCGCCGGCGGTGGCTACCGCTCGCGTGACGACCGCCCGCAGGGCGACCGCGGCGGTTACCGGGGCCGTGACGAGCGTCCGCAGGGCGACCGCGGTGGCTTCCGTCGGGACGACCGTCCGCAGGGTGGCGGCTACCGGGGCCGGGACGACCGTGGTGGCTACCGTCCGCGCGAGGAGCGGTCGTTCGACGACCGTCCGCAGCGCAGTGGTGGCTTCGAGCGCCGTGAGGACCGTCCGCAGGGTGGTTTCCGTTCCCGTGAGGACCGTCCGCAGGGTGGCGGCTACCGGGGTCGTGACGAGCGTCCGCAGGGCGACCGTGGTGGGTTCCGTCGGGACGACCGTGGTGACCGTCCGTCGTACGGGCGGGACCGCGACGAGCGTGGCGGGTACGACCGTCCGCAGCGCACCGGTGGCTTTGAGCGCCGTGAGGACCGTCCGCAGGGCGGCTTCCGTCCCCGCGAGGACCGTCCGCAGGGTGGCGGCTACCGGGGCCGGGACGAGCGTCCGCAGGGCGACCGTGGTGGGTTCCGTCGGGACGACCGTGGCGACCGTCCGTCGTACGAGCGTCGTGACGAGCGTCCGCAGGGCGACCGTGGTGGGTTCCGTCGGGATGACCGTGGTGACCGTCCGTCGTACGGGCGGGACCGCGACGAGCGTGGCGGGTACGACCGTCCGCAGCGCACCGGTGGCTTCGAGCGCCGCGAGGACCGTCCGCAGGGCGGCTTCCGCTCCCGCGAGGACCGTCCGCAGGGTGGTTTCCGTTCCCGCGAGGACCGTCCGCAGGGCGGCTTCCGCTCCCGCGAGGACCGTCCGCAGGGCGGCGGCTACCGGGGTCGTGACGAGCGTCCGCAGGGCGACCGCGGCGGCTTCCGTCGCGACGACCGCGGCGACCGTGGCGGGTTCCGTTCCCGTGACGACCGGGGCGACCGGGGCGACCGTGGTGGCTACCGGGGTGGCCGGGACGACCGTGGTGGCTTCCGTCGGGAGCAGGACGAGCGCCGGCCGGAGCCGGTGCGCCGGCTGCCGATCCCGGACGATGTGACCGGGTTCGAGATCGACGCGGATGTCCGTCAGGACCTGAAGAGCCTGCCGAAGACCCTCGCCGACGATGTGGCGCGCAACCTGGTGATGGTCGCGCGGCTGCTCGACAGCGAGCCGGAGGAGGCCTACAACTACTCGCGCGTCGCGCTGCGGCTGGCGTCGCGCGTGGCGAGCGTCCGTGAGGCGGCCGGTTTCGCGTCGTACATGACGCAGCGGTACTCCGAGGCGCTGACCGAGTTCCGGGCGGCGCGCCGGATGACCGGCCGGGTGGACCTGTGGCCGGTGATGGCGGACTGCGAGCGTGGTCTGGGCCGTCCGGAGCGGGCGCTGGCGATGGCCGGCGAGCCCGAGGTGAAGCAGCTGGACAAGGCCGGTCAGGTCGAGATGCGCCTGGTCGCGGCGGGTGCCCGCGCGGACCTGGAGCAGTTCGACGCGGCCGTGGTGACGCTGCAGAGCCCGGAGCTGGCGTCCTCGGCGATCCACCCGTGGACGGCGCGCCTGCGCTACGCGTACGCCGACGCGCTGGTCGCGGCGGGTCGGGCGGACGAGGCCCGTGAGTGGTTCGTGAAGGCCGTGGAGGCGGACTCGGACGGCTCGACCAATGCCTCCGAGCGGCTGGCGGAGATCGACGGCGTGGAGTTCACCGACGCGCTGGACGAGGACGCCGAGAACGAGGCCGTGGAGTCCGAGGAGCCGGCGCGCAAGCCGATCGCGAAGGACGAGATCGGCGACGACCGGATGATCTTCGAGGACGAGGAGGACGTCGAGGAGTTCTACGACGACGACGACCTCGAGATCGACGAGGAGTACGACGAGGACTCCTTCGAGGAGAAGCCGAAGCAGGCCTGATCCCCGATCGGCAAGCAGACGGCCCCCGTTCCGGACAGGAGCGGGGGCCGTCTCGCGTTGTCAGCCGGGTTTGCCTTGTCAGCCGAGTTCGAGGGAACGCAGAACCAGTCCGGTGGCCGGTTTGGGGCCGAAGGAGGTGGACTTGCGGGGCATCGTGACGCCCTGTTCGGCGAGCCGGCGGACCACGCGTTCCTCGACGGGGTGGAGCAGCACGGCGGTGCCGCCGGTGCGGGCGGCCTCGCGGACGGCGGCCTCGGCGGAGTGCAGGTAGCCGATGTGCTCGGGGCTGTCGGGGACGTGCCAGGTGCGGTCGAGCAGGGTGGCGTGCAGGACGGTGGCGTCGAGGTGGCGCCACTCCTGGGGGCGGTCGGTGCGGACGGTGGCGTCGAGGGTGCGTTCGTCGGGGCCGGTGAGCAGCAGGTAGCGGTCGTCGCCGGCGGTGAGGACGAAGGCGTTGCGGGCGTCCGTGCGGGCCTCGCCGAGGGCCTTGAGGGCGTCGTCGAGGGAGCCGGGGAGTTCGGTGAGCTGCCAGACGTCGGGGTCGAGGGCGGCGATCGCGGCGTGCAGGGGCAGCCGGTGCAGGACGCGGTGGATGGCGCGGACCCGCAGCGGGTAGCGGTCGGTGTCGACCAGCAGGACCAGGCCGCGGTCCCAGGGGCTGCGGGGCAGGTGGCGGTGCTCGCGCTGGAGCCGCAGGTACATTTCCCAGCGGTGGTGGCCGTCGGCGATGAGGGCGCGGCAGGTGGCGAGGTCGCGGCTGATCGCGGTCAGGTCGGCGGGGGCGGTGACGGCCCACAGGCGGTGGTGGGTGCCGTCGGAGGTGGTGACGTGGAGCAGCGGTTCGCCGGCGGCGGCGCGTTCGACGACCTCGGCGGCCCGGCCGTGGCCGCGGTAGGTGAGCAGCAGGGGTTCGAGGTTGGCGCGGGTGGTGCGCATCAGGCCGACCCGGTCGGCGACGGGCTTGGGCATGACGTCCTCGTGGGGGAGGACGACGCCGGCTTCGCGGCCGCTGACGGCGAGGGCTCCGATCAGGCCGCGTTGCAGGTCGCCGGTGGGGGAGTGCTGCTCGTAGACGTACAGGGCGGGCCGGGGGTCGGCGGTGAGGATGCCTTGGTCGCGCCAGTCGCGCAGCAGGCGTGCCGCGTGCCGGTAGCGGGTGTCGCGGTCGGGGCGGAGGCCGGAGTCCTCCGGTTCGGGGCGCGGCAGGATGAGGCGGACGATGTTGTGCGGGTCCGAGGTCTCCAGGTCCTGGCGCCGTCCGGGGTCCACCACGTCGTAGGGGGGTGAGGTCACCGCGGCCAGGTCGCCGACCCGCTGGGGGTCGTAGCGCAGGCCGCGGAACGGGGACAGGGACAGCCCTGCGGTGGCGACGTGCCCGGGGTCTCCGGGGCCGCCCGAGGGCTCGTTGCCGATTTCGGCACGAGGGGCGCTCATCCTGGGCATGTTAGCCGGGTACTCCTTGTTGGGAGATCGCGATGCACGCGGCTGTTTCCGGTCGCGGGCGGGGCGGTGGGTGCCGAACGGGAGAGCGGGGAGTTGCGGATGAGCTACGGGAGCCACGACGGCGACGGCGCGGCGGCCTCTTCGGGAAGTGCTGCGGGGGCACCGGGCGGCGGGGTGTACGACTGGTTCCGGCGCGGGGTGCGGTTGTTGGAGGAGCGGCATCCGGCGGCGGCGGTGCAGTTGCTGGCGCGGGCGGCGGAGGCGGAGCCGGGGTCGCGGTCGATCCGGGAGGCGTTGGCGCGGGCACAGTTCGACGCCGGGCAGTACGCGGCGGCGCTGGGGAGCTTCCGGGCGGTGGCGGAGGCGGACCCGTCGGACGACTACGCGCAGTTCGGGTGGGGTGTGGCGGCGGCCCGGCTGGGGGACTTCGAGTCGTCGGCGGAGCACCTGGCGCTGGCGGTGGCGATGCAGCCCGGCAACAAGCACTACGCGGCGGCGTTGCGGCAGACCCGGGCGACGCTGGCGGCCAGGGCGGGGGCGTTCGGCCCGCTGCAGCCGGGTGCGCCGGGGTATTTGGCGCCGCCGGAGGATCCGGACAGGCCTTAGGAGCTGTCCTCGAAGCTGCGGCGCGGGTTCGAAGACAGGCCCTAAGGTGGCGGGGTCGATCGGTTCGAGGTGACAGGGAGCGGTGTGATGGCGGAGAGCGCCGGCCGGGTGCGGAGCATGCCGCGGGGCAGTGCGGTGGCGTTGACGGAGGCGTACGACACGGCGCTGCTGGACCTGGACGGCGTGGTGTACGCGGGGCCGCACGCGATCGCGTACGCGGTGGAGTCGCTGGAGCGGGCGCGGGCGGAGGGGATGCGGCTGGCGTACGTGACGAACAACGCGTCCCGCCCGCCGCGCGTGGTGGCGGCGCACCTGTCGGAGCTGGGGGTGCCGGCCGAGCCGGCCGATGTGATCAACTCGGCACAGGCGGCGGCGCGGCTGGTGTCGGAGAAGGTGCCGGCGGGCTCACGGGTGCTGGTGATCGGCGGAGCGGGGCTGGTGGAGGCGCTGGAGGAGCGCGGGCTGGTGCCGGTGCGCTCCCTGGACGAGGACCCGGCGGCGGTGGTGCAGGGCTACGACCCGTCGGTGGGCTGGGCGGACCTCGCGGAGGCCTCCTACGCGGTGGGCCGGGGCCTGCCCTGGGTGGCCTCGAACACCGACCTGTCGATCCCGACGGCACGCGGCATCGCCCCGGGCAACGGGACGCTGGTCGCGGCCGTGTCGGCGGCCACGGGCGTGACGCCGGAGGTGGCGGGCAAGCCGCTGCCGCCGATGCACCGGGAGACGGTACTGCGGACGGGCGCGAAGCATCCGCTGGTGGTCGGGGACCGCCTCGACACCGACATCGAGGGCGCGTTCAACGGCCGCGTGGACTCGCTGCTGGTCTTCACCGGCGTCACCACACCCGAACTGCTGCTGGCCGCCCCCGTGCAGCACCGCCCGACGTACCTCTCGGACGACCTGCGGGGCCTGTTGGAGCCGCAGCCCGAGGTGGCGGAGCTGGGCGACGGCCGGTTCGCCTGCGGCGGCTGGCAGGCCGGCGTGGACGGCGGCGCGCTGACCCTGGACGGCACCGGCGAACGGATCGACGCCCTGCGGGCACTGTGCGCGGCGGCCTGGACCTGGGCGGACGCGAACGGCGCGGCGCCGGACGGGACGAAGGCGCTGGCGCTGCTCTGACGGCCCGAACTGCCGTGCGGTGACGGTCGGTTGACGGATCGTCGCAGCGGGTGTCCCCGGTGCAGCTTCGGATCGTCCAGGCGGGATGACGCGCAGACGTACGGTGGGGCGGGGCGTCGGGCTGGTGGTGGCCGCGCCGGCGTTGCTGCTGGTGGGGTACACGCACCGAACGGTCGACTGGGCGCCGGGTGGGAGTTGGGTTCCGACGAGCAGCCCGCCGGTGAAGCCCGACCCGTTGGTGCGAGGCCTGACCGCGCAGGAGCCGGTGGCGGGTTCGTTCCGGGAGGTCGGGCGGACGGAGCAGGCGGTGGCCTTTCGCGGGTCGCAGCCGGGCGGGCGGCTGGGCGGCGGTGCTCACCGCCGGCGGCGAGCGGACCGCTGGACCTGCACTGCGGACCCTGGTCGGCGCGGCTGATCGACGTCGGCACCGCGGACGTGCCGGGTGGGACGTGCCGGTACTGCCTGGGGCGTCGGCGAAGGGCAGCCTGCCGGCCACCTCGCAGCTGCGAGTGGAGCGGGCGGCGGGGACGACCGCCGAGCCACTGCCGCCGGCGACGGCGACGAGCGGGCCGGTGGCGCAGCAGTTCTGCGGGTGAGCGCCCGCGTCAGAGCAGGCTGCGCAGACGCAGCAGGTCGAGGAAGCTCGCGTCGAGCTTGAGGCGGCCGGTGGCCCAGGCGGTGGGGAACGCCAGCTTGCCGTCGACCAGGGCGACCAGGTCGACGCCGGTGGTGGTGAGCCGGATGTCGGCCTTGGCGGTGGGCGGGCCCGGGGTTTCGGTGATGCCGGTGAGCTGCCCGCCGGTGAGCCGCCCGGTGAAGGTCAGGTCGAGGTCGGTGAGGTGGCAGCTGAGCGACCGGTCGAGGGCGGCGGCCTTGCGGACGTCGCCGTTCGCGCCGGCGAGGTTGCGGCTGAGCTGCTCCAGTGCGCTGCGGCACTCCTCGATGGTGGCCATGGGTGCGGCGTACTCCTGTCTCGGTGGTCGGTGCGGTGTTCCACGCTAACGCGCCCGGGGGACGTGTCGGCCGGGTGGGGTGAGGGGGCCGACCGTGGGGCGGGCGGGGAATGCGCGTACGGGTGGGGCGTAGGACGGGGTAGCGTCAGGGCGGGCAGTCGGTGCCCGCGGAGGAGGCGTTGGGGATGCTGCGGGATGCGGTGCGGGGTGTGGTGGTGGTCGCGACGGAGCTCGCCGAGGAGGCGAGCCGCCGGGTGCAGGACGCGGCCGAGGAGCTGCGTCGGCGGACCGGTGAACTCCCGCCGGGGGTCGAGCAGTTGCGGACGCTGGCCGAGCAGGCCGTGAGCGCCGGAATGGGGCTCGCGGGCGCCGCCAAGGGCGAGGTCGACCGGGTCTTCGAGAAGGTCGGCGACCAGGTGGTGAAGGTCGGCGTGGTACTGAGCTTCCTGGAGTCGAAGTTGCGCGAGGTCGACGAGCCGACCGTCGCGGCCGAGCCCGAGGAGCAGCCGGAGGAGGAGCCGGTGGTCCGGCCGGCTGCTCGGGCCAAGGGCCTGTTCGACGCCGGGTGGGACGCGGAGCCGGTGGTGGAGCCGGCTGCGGAGCCCGAGCCGCCGGTGAAGCGGGCGACTGCCCGCAAGGGCGCGGCGGCCAAGCAGGTGGCGGCCAAGCGTTCGGTGCCGCGGAAGGCCCCGGAGACGCCGAAGACGGTGGCGAAGAAGGCCGCCGCCAAGAAGGCCGCCGCTGCGAAGAAGGCCGCCCCCGCGAAGAAGACGGCGGCGGCGAAGAAGGCTGCCCCCGCGAAGAAGACGGCGGCGGCGAAGAAGGCCGCCCCTGCGGACAGCCCGTCGGCCCCGCTGCCCGCGCAGGCGAAGAAGGCCGCGCCCGTACGGAAGTCCGTGGCGGCGCAGAAGTCGGTGTTGATGCCGACGTCGGCGACCAAGGCCGCGTCGAAGCGCACCAAGGCCGCTGACGGCACGTCGGCCGCGAAGCCGGTGAGGAAGACCGCCGCCCGGAAGACCACCGCGAAGCCCGAGGGCGGGGACGCCGGCGGTGAGTGAGATGCAGTGGACGGGCGAGCCCGAGGTGGACGAGGTGCTGGCCCGGCTGGGGGAGGCGGACGGGGCGGGGGCGGGGGAGCGGGTCGAGGTGTACGAAGATGTTCATGCGCGGCTCGCCGCGACCCTCGCGGCGCTGGACCGCGAGTGACGATTGCGGAATGTGGGAGCTGACGTAGTAGTGGCAGTGGCACGACGCCGTCTGGATGCGGAGCTGGTGCGGCGGAAGCTGGCCCGGTCGCGGGAGCATGCGAGCGAACTGATCGCGGCGGGCCGGGTGACGGTGGGCGGCACGGTGGCGACCAAGCCGGCGACGCAGGTGGAGACGGCGGCGGCGGTGGTGGTCGCGAAGGACGACGCGGACCCGGAGTACGTGTCGCGGGGCGGTCACAAGCTGGCGGGCGCGTTCGCCGCTTTCGTTCCGCAGGGCCTGGTGGTGGAGGGCCGGCGGGCGCTGGACGCGGGGGCGTCCACGGGCGGGTTCACCGATGTGCTGCTGCGCGCGGGTGCGGCGCACGTGCTGGCGGTGGACGTCGGCTACGGGCAGCTCGCCTGGTCGCTGCAGAGCGACGAGCGGGTGACGGTGATGGACCGCACCAACGTGCGGGAGCTGACGCCGGAGCTGATCGGCGGGACGCTCGTCGATCTGGTGGTGGGCGACCTGTCGTTCATCTCGCTGGGCCTGGTGCTGCCGGCGCTGGCCGGCTGCGCGGCGCCGGACGCCGACCTGGTGCTGATGGTGAAGCCGCAGTTCGAGATCGGCAAGGAGCGGCTGGGTTCGGGCGGCGTGGTGCGCTCGCCCGAGCTGCGGGCCGAGACGATCCGCCAAGTGGCGTCGCAGGCCTGGCAGTTGGGCCTGGGTGTGCGGGCGGTGACGGCGTCTCCGCTGCCGGGGCCGTCGGGGAACGTGGAGTATTTCCTGTGGCTGCGCCGGGATGCGGAGCAGCTGGATCCGGCCGACGCGGACCGGGCCGTGGCGGAGGGCCCCAAGTAGGGTACTTGGCAGGCGTCCGAGCGTTGCGCAGACTGGCATGCCACGTCCGGGCCAGCAGGGTCCGGCGGGCGTAGGGAGAGGGCAGCGGGCAATGAGCGATCGTCGTACGGTCTTCCTGATCGCGCACACCGGCCGGGAGGCCGCCCTGCGCAGTGTGGAAGGGCTGGTGGACGGCCTGCTGAAGGCGGAGATCCGGATCCGGCTGCTGGAGGCGGAGGCGGTGGGCCTGGACCTGCCGGACGGGGTGGAGCTGGTGCCGGGCGGGCCGGGCGCGGCCGACGGCTGCGAGCTGATCCTGGTCGCGGGCGGGGACGGCACGCTGCTGCGGGGGGCGGAGCTGGCCCGCGAGTCGGGGCTGCCGATGCTCGGCATCAACCTGGGCCGGGTCGGCTTCCTCGCGGAGGCGGAGCGCGACGACCTGGCGACGGTGGTGGACCGGGTGGTGGACGCCGACTACGCGGTCGAGGAACGGATGACCATCGACGTCCTCGTGCGCACCAACGGCGATGTGCTGCACGAGGATTGGGCGCTGAACGAGGCCTCGGTGGAGAAGGCGGCGCGCGAGCGGATGCTGGAGGTGGTCACCGAGGTGGACGGTCGCCCGGTGTCGAACTTCGGCTGCGACGGGGTGGTGCTGTCCACGCCGACCGGTTCGACGGCGTACGCATTCTCCGGCGGCGGGCCGGTGGTGTGGCCGGAGGTGGAGGCGCTGCTGATGGTGCCGATCAGTGCGCACGCGCTGTTCGCCCGTCCGCTGGTGACCTCGCCGGACTCGGTGCTGGCGGTGGAGGTGCAGCCGAAGACGCCGCACGGCGTGCTGTGGTGCGACGGTCGGCGCTCGGTCGAACTCCCGGCCGGGGCGCGGGTGGAGGTGCGGCGAGGCAAGACGCCGGTGCGGCTGGCACGGCTGCACCGGGCGCCGTTCACGGACCGGCTGGTCGCGAAGTTCGCGCTGCCGGTGACGGGCTGGCGGGGGCGGTCGGGAAGGGCCTGACGAGACGCAGGCGGGCGCGAGAACAGGGGCGCGTGGGGGTACCTCCCGGCCCGCCAGGGCTGGGGGAGAACTGCGCGACAAGCGCACATCACGTCCGCAAGGTCGCGATCACGTGCAAGTCATTGCCCTGCGTTGCGATCTTTCCGACGGGTGCGTTCCCCTTCGCGCAGTTCCCCGCGCCCCTGTCTTCGCGCCCACCTGCTTTCGCGCAAGTTCTCCCCAACCCTGCCTGTGCACCCGCCGTCAGAGGCTGCACGGTTCCGGGTCCGCCGTCGCGAAGCGTTCGTTGCGGGCGAGTTCGGCGGCCTCGGCGATGCGGTGGAGGGCGTTGGGGACGTGGGCGGTGGGGAGGGTGAGGGGGAGGCGGAGGTACTCCTCGAACGCGCCGTCGGTGCCGAAGCGGGCGCCGGAGGCGATTCGGACGCCGAGGCGTTCGCCGGCCCGGGCGAGGGCGGTGGCGGGCAGGCCGGGGGTGGCCACCCAGAGGCAGAGGCCGCCGGGTGGGAGGGTGAAGCGCCAGCGGGGGAAGTGCCGGGGCAGGGCGTCGGCGAAGGCCTCGGCGGTGGCGCGCAGTCCGGCGTGCCGTTCGGCGCGGACGGCGGGCAGGTGGTGGGTCAGCAGGCGGGCGGTGATCAGCTGGTCGAGGACCGGGGTGCCGAGGTCGAACAGCGCCCGGTCGGTGGCGAGTTGACGGATCAGGGACGGCTGGGCGCGCAGCCAGCCGATCCGCAGGCCGGGCCAGAGCAGTTTGCCGGCCGAGCCGATGGTGATCACCCGGGCGTCGCGGTCGAGTGCGGCCAGCGGCCGGGGCAGCTGCGGGTCGTCGACTCCCCAGCCGAGTTCGGCGCAGGTCTCGTCGGCGAGGACGGTGGTGCCGGCGGCCCGGGCGTGGGCGAGCAGGGCGCGGCGCTGGTCCTCGTCGATCAGGGCGCCGGTGGGGTTCTGGAAGTCGGGGATGGTGGAGGCGAGTTTCGGGGCGGCGCCGTGGAGCACCCGCTGCCACTGGGCGAGGTCCCAACCCGCCTGCCCGGCAGGGTCGGTGGCGAACGGGACGGGCACCAGGCGGGCGCCGTGGCGGTCCAGGGCGCGCAGCGTGTTGGGGTAGCTGGGTGCTTCGACGGCGACCCGGTCGCCGCGGCTCAGCAGGGCGTGGTGGGCCAGGTGCAGGGCGCTCATCGCGCCGGTGGTGATCAGGATCTGGTCGGGGCCGGTGGGCAGACCGCGCTCGGTGAAGCGGCGGGCGACGGCCTCGCGCAGTACGGGCAGGCCGGTCGGGTAGGTGCCGTGGCCGCCGGTGTAGGCGGGCAGCCGGTCGAGGGCGTGGGCGGCGGCTTCGGTGAGCTGCGGCGGGGCGGTGGGCGCGGCCAGGCCCAGGTCGAGCTCGCCGCCGGGCCGGTCGGGGCCGAGCGGGTGCAGGGCGTCGGCGGGCGGCCGGGTGCCTTCGGGCAGGGCCGTCCAGGAGCCGGCGCCGCGCCGGGAGCGCAGGAAGCCGTCGGCGCGCAGCGCCTGGTAGGCGGCGGCGACGGTGGTGCGGCTGAGCCGGAGTTCGGCGGCGAGTTCGCGTTCGGCGGGCAGCCGGGTGCCGGCCGGGAGGCGGCCGTCGGCGACCAGCCGGGAGACCCGGTCGGCGAGTGCCCGGTAGGCGGGGTGGCGGCCGTCCGCCGGGGGGAGTTGGCGGGCGAGGGCGTGCGGGGTCAGGGTGCTGTGCCACTCGGCCATCGGAAATCAGTCCACTCGGATCGGATTGGCCCTGTCGGGTGCCTATTTGGACTGCCCATAGTGGCGTTCACTGCCGAGGAACGGCAAGCACCGTACGAGAAGAGGTCCACCCGATGGCGGTCTCCCTGCCCCCCCTCACGAAAACCGGGCGTGCGAACTCCACCGACCTGCCCCGCCGCCTGGTGCAGCTCGCCGCCGGCCTGGTGCTGTACGGGGTTTCGATGGCCCTGGTGCTGCGCTCCTCGCTCGGCGGCAACCCGTGGGACGTCTTCCACCAGGGACTGGCCCGGCACCTCGGCCTGAGCGTCGGCACCTGGGTGACGCTGGTCGGTGTGCTGGTGCTGCTGCTGTGGATACCGCTGCGGCAGAAACCGGGCATCGGCACCGTCGGCAACGTGGCCGTCCTCGGCGTCGCGATGGACGCCACCCTGGCGCTGCTGCCGCACCCGCACGCGCTCGCCGCCCGGATCCCGCTGCTGGCGGCCGGCATCGTGCTCAACGCGGTGGCGACCGGCCTGTACATCGGGGCGCGGCTCGGCCCCGGCCCGCGCGACGGCCTGATGACCGGCCTGCACCGGCGCACCGGCCGCTCCGTGCGGCTGATCCGCACCGGCATCGAGTTGACCGTGCTGGCGGCCGGCATCGCCCTCGGCGGGACCTTCGGCGTCGGCACGGTCGCCTACGCGCTGGCGATCGGCCCGCTGGTGCAGTTCTTCCTGCCGCGCCTCACGGTGCCCGAGCCCGCTGCCGCCGCCACTGTCGGGTGAACCGGGGGGCGGTCGTCGCGAACCGACGGTGGAACCTCGTAAGGTCGTCTCCGTGTTGGACGAGATGCGGATACGGGATCTGGGTGTCATCGACGACGCGGTGGTCGAACTCGCGCCCGGCTTCACCGCCGTCACCGGTGAGACCGGCGCCGGCAAGACCATGGTGGTGACCAGCCTCGGGCTGCTGCTCGGCGGCCGGGCCGACCCGGCGCTGGTGCGCAACGGCTCCGCGCGGGCCGTCGTCGAGGGCCGGCTCGCCCTCGACCCGGCCTCCCCGGTGGTGGCCCGCGCCCAGGAGGCGGGCGCCGAACTCGACGACGGCGAACTGCTGATCAGCCGCACCGTCTCCGCCGAGGGCCGCTCCCGGGCGCACGTCGGCGGCCGCTCGGTGCCCGTCGGGCTGCTCGCCGAGCTCGGCGAGGACCTGATCGCCGTGCACGGCCAGACCGACCAGCAGCGGCTGCTGCGCCCCTCCCGGCAGCGCGGCGCGCTCGACCGGTACGCGGGCGAGGCCGTCGCCGAGCCGCTGGCCCGCTACCGCGAGGTGTACCGCACCCTGCGCGAGGTGTCCGCGACGCTGGAAGAGCTGACCACCCGGGCCCGCGAACGCGCCCAGGAGGCCGACCTGCTGCGCTTCGGCCTGGAGGAGATCGCCGCCGCCGAACCCGTCGCCGGGGAGGACGCCGAGCTGGCCGTGGAGGCCGAGCGCCTGGGCCACGCCGACGCGCTGTCCTCCGCCGCGACGCTGGCGCACGCCGCGCTGGCGGGCGACCCCGCCGACCCGGAGGCGGTGGACGCCGGCACCCTGCTCGCCCAGGCCCGCCGCGCCGTGGATGCCGTCCGCCACCACGACGAGCGCCTCGCCCAGCTTGCCGACCGCCTCGGCGAGGTCGGCTACCTGCTGGCCGACGTGGCCGGCGACCTCGCCGGGTACGCCGACGACCTGGACGCCGACCCGGTGCGCCTGGCCGCCGTGGAGGACCGCCGCGCCGTCCTCGCCCACCTGGTGCGCAAGTACTCCGGCACCGAGGGCACCCTCGCCGAGGTGATCGCCTGGGCCGAGGCCGGCTCGGTGCGGCTGCTGGAACTCGACGGCGACGACGAGCGGATCGACGAACTCGGCGCCCAGGAAACCGAGTTGCGCACCCAGCTGGCCGACCTGGCGGCCGAGGTGTCCAGCGCCCGGCACGCCGCCGCCGACAAGTTCGCCGCCGCCGTCTCCGACGAGCTCGCCGAACTCGCCATGCCGCACGCCCGGGTGACCTTCGCGATCAGCCAGGTCGACGACCTGTCCGGCATCGAGGTCGAGGGCCGCACCGTCTCCTACGGCCCGCACGGCGTGGACGAGGTCGAGGTGCTGCTCGCCCCGCACCCCGGCGCGCAGCCCCGCCCGATCGCCAAGGGCGCCTCCGGCGGCGAGCTGTCCCGCGTCATGCTGGCCGTCGAGGTGGTGTTCGCCGGCGCCGACCCGGTGCCGACCTACCTGTTCGACGAGGTCGACGCGGGCGTCGGCGGCAAGGCCGCCGTGGAGATCGGCCGCCGCCTGGCCAAGCTCGCCCGCAGCGCCCAGGTGGTGGTGGTCACCCACCTGCCGCAGGTCGCCGCGTTCGCCGACCGGCACCTGGTGGTGGAGAAGACCAACGACGGCACCGTCACCCGCAGCGGGGTGAAGACCCTCAGCGACGAGGAGCGGGTGCGCGAGCTGTCCCGGATGCTCGCCGGCCTGGAGGACTCCGAGCTCGGCCGGGCGCACGCCGAGGAACTGCTGGAAGCCGCCCGCACCGCCCGGGCCCGCTGACAGCACCACCGTCCGCCCCGCACACGTCGCCCGGGTTCGCACGCCCGGGCGACGCGCCGCAGCGGTGCCGACTGTCCAAGAGGGCGACCGACCTGGCATCGTGGCGAGCGGACACCAGCTGACTACGAGCCGGAGCGAAAACGACGTGGACCATTCCGCCGCCCGGGCCACCGCGGCCCCCCAGCTGCACGTGGTGCTCGTCCTGGCCGCCGCGACGGGCGGGATCGGCGCGCACGTACGCTCCCTGACGCAGGGTCTGGTCGCCCACGGGGTGGCGGTCACGGTCTGCGCGCCGGAGGGCGCCGACCGCCGCTACGGGTTCTCCGCGGCCGGTGCCCGCCTGCACACGGTGGACATCACCCCCACCGCGGGGGCCCGCTCCGACGCCGCCGCGATCGGCGAGCTGCGCCGCGCCTTCACCGGCGCCGACGTCGTCCACGCGCACGGCCTGCGGGCCGGCCTGCTGGCCGACCTGGCGCTGCGCACCGCGGGCCGGTTCCCCGGCATCCGCCCGGAGACGCCGCTGGTGGTCACCTCGCACCACGCGCTGCTCGCCACCGGCCTGGACCGCCGCCTGCAGCGCCTGATGGAGCGCCGGGTGGTGCGGGCCGCCGACCTGGTGCTCGGCGCGTCCTCCGACCTGGTCGCCCGGGCCCGCGAACTGGGCGCCACCGACGCCCGGCTCGGCCCGGTCGCCGCCCCGCCGCTGCCGCCGGCCGGCCTCGACCGCGCCGCGGCCCGGGCCGCGCTGCCCGGCGGCGACGACGGCCGCCCCGTGGTGCTGGCGATCGGCCGTCTGGTGGCGCAGAAGTGCTTCGCGCTGCTGCTGGACGCCGTCCCGTACTTCGCGGCGCCCGGCGATCCGATGCCGCACGTGCTGCTGGCCGGTGGCGGCCCCGAGCGGCCGGCACTGGCCGAACGGGTGCGCGTCGAGAAGCTGCCCGTGGAGGTGCTCGGCCACCGCACCGACATCCCCGAGCTGCTGGCCGCCGCCGACCTGGTGGTGCTCTCCTCCCGCTGGGAGGCCCGCTCGCTGGTCGCCCAGGAGGCGATGCGGGCCGGCGTGCCGGTGGTCGCCACCGCCGTCGGCGGCGTCCCCGAACTGGTCGGCGACGCCGCGGTGCTGGTCCCGTTCGCCGACCCGCGGGCGCTCGGCGGCGCGGTGCGCGAGCTGCTCGCCGACGACAAGCGGTGCGCGGAACTCGCGGACGCCGGCCGCGCCCAGGCCCGTACCTGGCCGGACGAGGCCGCCACCGTCGCCCAGGTGCTGTCCATCTACGACGAACTGGTGCAGCGCCGGCGCTGACACCCGTCAGTGCGACAGGTTCAGCCCGCCCGCGGCGGTCAGCCGCAGCGCCGTGTCGATCAGCGGCACGTGGCTGAACGCCTGCGGGAAGTTGCCGACCTGACGGCGCGCCCGCGGGTCCCACTCCTCGGCGAGCAGCCCCAGGTCGTTGCGCAGCGCCAGCAGCCGCTCGAACAGCTCGCGGGCCTCGCCGACCCGGCCGATCATCGCCAGGTCGTCGGCCAGCCAGAACGAGCAGGCCAGGAACGCCCCCTCGTGCCCCGACAGCCCGTCGACGTTCTTGGAGGTGCTCCCCAGGTCATCGTCGTGCGTCGGGTAGCGCAGCACGAACCCGTCCTCGGTGGACAGCTCGCGCTGGATCGCCTCGATGGTGCCGATCACCCGCTTGTCGTCCGGCGGCAGAAAGCCGACCTGCGGGATCAGCAGCAGCGAGGCGTCCAGCTCCTGGCCGCCGTAGTACTGGGTGAAGGTGTTGCGGTCCGGGTCGTAGCCCTTGGCGCACACGTCCGCGTGGATCTCCGCGCGCAGCTTCTGCCAGCGCTCCGCCAGGCCCGGCGGCACGTTCTCCATCTGCTCCAGCAGTTTGAGGGTCCGGTCGACGGCGACCCAGGCCATCACCTTGGAGTGCACGAAGTGCCGGCGCGGGCCGCGGACCTCCCAGATGCCCTCGTCGGGGTTGCGCCAGTGGTCCTCCAGGTACTCGATCAGGCGCAGCTGCAGCTGGTGGGCGTGATCGTGCCGGGCCAGGCCCGACATGGTGGCCAGGTGCAGCGCCTCGACGACCTCCCCGTACACGTCGAGCTGGAGCTGCCCGGCGGCGCCGTTGCCGACCCGGACCGGGCGGGAGTCCTCGTAGCCGGGCAGCCAGTCGAGCGAGGACTCGGTGAGTTCGCGCTCCCCGGCGATGCCGTACATGATCTGCAGGTTCTCCGGGTCGCCGGCCACCGCGCGCAGCAGCCACTCGCGCCAGGCGCGGGCCTCCTCGCGGTAGCCGGTGCGCAGCAGCGAGGACAGGGTGATCGCGGCGTCCCGAAGCCAGGTGTAGCGGTAGTCCCAGTTGCGCTCGCCGCCGAGGTCCTCCGGCAGCGAGGTGGTGGGGGCGGCGACGATGCCGCCGGTGGGGGCGTAGGTGAGCGCCTTCAGGGTGATCAGCGAGCGGATCACGGCCTCCCGGTAGGGGCCCCGGTAGCGGCACTGCTCGACCCACTCGCGCCAGAACCGTTCGGTGTTCTCCAGCGCTTCCTCGGCGTCCGGCGGCGCCGGGGCCGGTTCGTGCGAGGCCTTCCAGGTCAGCCCGAAGGCGATCCGCTCACCGGCGGTGACGGTGAAGTCGGCGTACGTGGTCAGGTCGCGGCCGTAGGTCTCGGCCCGGCCGTCCAGCCACACCGAGTCGGGGCCGGCCACCGCGACGGTGCGGTGCCCGCCGCCGGGCTGCTCCACCCGGTGCACCCAGGGCACGACCCGGCCGTAGCTGAACCGCATCCGCACCGCCGAGCGCATCCGGACGGTGCCGGCCAGGCCCTCCACGATCCGGATCATCTGCGGCACGTCGGGGGTGCCGAGCAGGTGGCGCGGCGGCATGAAGTCGATCACCCGGACGGTGCCGCCCTGGGTGTCCCACTCCTGCTCCAGGATCAGCGAGTCGTCCCGGTAGCGGCGCCGGTCGCAGGGCAGCGCGGGCGCGGCGGCGGTCGGCGGGACGCGCGGCTCACCGGCGTCCAGCAGGCCCTGGCGCGGCGGGGCGGCGGCGGGCGGCGGCTCGACGGGCAGCGCCGGGCCGATCCGCCAGAAGCCGTGCTCGTCGGTGCCGAGCAGCCCCGCGAACACCGCCGGCGAGTCGAACCGCGGCAGGCACAGCCAGTCGACCGCGCCGTCCCGGCGGACCAGCGCTGCGGTCTGCATGTCCCCGATGAGCGCGTAGTCCTCGATGCGACCGGCCATGGCTCTCCGTTCCCAGCGGCCCAGCGTGCCCCGGCGGCGGCGGTGCGCACGGGTCGGGGGTCGGGCGAGGATGTCGACGTTTGAGCAGAATACGTTGATTCGGGTGTTTCGGGCGCCCGCACGCGCCCCCGCCGGCGGCCCGCGCCCCGTGTGCCGCCTGCCCTCCGGGCCTGTTCCCGGTCTCCCGGGCGACCCGTCCGGACGACGCACGAGGACCCCGTCCACCCGGACGCGGGCGACCACTCGCCGGGGCACTGATACGCTGGTATCCCGTGGAACTGGTGGGAACGAGGGCCGGGAGCCCCTCCACCGGCGTCACTCTCCGACACGACACCCCACGGGAGCCCCCTCTTGGCACAGCCCCATTCCGGCAAGTCGGCCAACGGCCGCGCCGTGACGACCAAGCACCTCTTCGTCACCGGGGGTGTCGCCTCTTCGCTCGGCAAGGGCCTCACCGCCTCGAGCCTCGGCGCGCTGCTCAAGGCCCGCGGCCTGCGGGTGACGATGCAGAAGCTCGACCCCTACCTCAACGTGGACCCGGGCACCATGAACCCGTTCCAGCACGGTGAGGTCTTCGTCACCGACGACGGCGCCGAGACCGACCTCGACATCGGTCACTACGAGCGCTTCCTCGACACCAACCTGCACGGCTCGGCGAACGTCACCACCGGCCAGGTCTACTCCACCGTGATCGCCAAGGAGCGGCGCGGCGAGTACCTCGGCGACACCGTCCAGGTCATCCCGCACATCACCAACGAGATCAAGTCCCGGATCCGCCGGATGGCGACCGAGGACGTCGACGTGGTCATCACCGAGGTCGGCGGCACCGTCGGCGACATCGAGTCGCTGCCGTTCCTGGAGGCCGTCCGCCAGGTCCGCCACGAGGTCGGCCGCGACAACGTCTTCTTCGTGCACGTCTCGCTGCTGCCCTACATCGGCCCCTCCGGCGAGCTCAAGACCAAGCCCACCCAGCACTCGGTGGCCGCGCTGCGCAACATCGGCATCCAGCCCGACGCGATCGTGCTGCGCGCCGACCGCGAGGTGCCGCAGGCCATCAAGCGCAAGATCTCGCTGATGTGCGACGTCGACGAGGAGGCCGTGGTCGCCGCGATCGACGCCAAGTCGATCTACGACATCCCCAAGGTGCTGCACGGCGAGAACCTGGACGCCTACGTGGTGCGCCGCCTCGACCTGCCGTTCCGCGATGTCGACTGGACGGTCTGGGACGACCTGCTGCGCCGCGTCCACGAGCCGCAGCACGTGGTCAAGGTCGCCCTGGTCGGCAAGTACATCGACCTGCCGGACGCCTACCTGTCGGTGACCGAGGCGCTGCGCGCCGGCGGCTTCGCCAACAACGCCCGGGTCGAGATCAAGTGGGTCACCTCCGACGACTGCGAGACCCCCGAGGGCGCGCAGGAGCAGCTCGGCGACGTCGACGCGATCTGCATCCCCGGTGGGTTCGGTGACCGCGGCGTCACCGGCAAGGTCGGCGCGATCACCTACGGCCGCGAGAACAAGATCCCGCTGCTCGGCCTGTGCCTGGGCCTGCAGTGCGTGGTCATCGAGGCCGCCCGTAACCTGGCCGGCCTGCCCGAGGCGAACTCCACCGAGTTCGACCCGGCCGCCAAGCACCCGGTCGTCTCCACCATGGCCGAGCAGCTTGCCATCGTCGATGGCAAGGGCGACCTGGGCGGCACCATGCGTCTGGGCCTGTACCCGGCGAAGCTCGCCGAGGGCTCCATCGTGCGCGAGGTGTACGGCGGCGAGCAGTACGTCGAGGAGCGCCACCGCCACCGCTACGAGGTCAACAACGCCTACCGCGCCGACCTGGAGAAGACCGGCCTGCAGTTCTCCGGCCTCTCCCCGAAGGGCGACCTGGTCGAGTACGTCGAGTACCCGCGCGAGGTCCACCCCTACCTGGTCGCCACCCAGGCCCACCCCGAGCTGAAGTCCCGCCCGACCCGGCCGCACCCGCTGTTCGCGGGTCTGGTCGCGGCGGCGATCGACCGCAAGGTCGGCTGACGCTCTCCTCTGTTTCTTCTGTGCGCGTGAGGCTGTGCGCGTGAGGCCGCCCGTCCTGGAGTTCGCTCCGGGGCGGGCGGTTTCGGCGTGTCGGAGGGGTCGGTCCGCTAGATTGTGTCTTTGTGTCGGACTGACGAGAAGGGGTGGTGCCCGGTGACCGGGATGCGCGACGTGGCCGAGGAATGGGACGTTCGGGACGGGCACACGCCCTTCCAGGGCAGGATGACCGGGATGCGCTCCGAACAGGTGCGGATGCCCGACGGCAGCTGGGCCCAGCGCGACTACCAGCTCCACCCCGGCTCGGTGGCCGTCCTCGCCGTTGACGAGCAGGCCCGCGTCCTCGTCCTGCGCCAGTACCGGCACCCCGTCCGGCACCGCCTCTGGGAACTCCCCGCCGGACTCCTCGACGTCCCCGGGGAGAACCCGCTGCACGCGGCCCAGCGGGAACTCTTCGAAGAGGCGTACTGCAAGGCCGGGAACTGGCGGGTACTGGTCGACTTCTACACCTCGCCCGGCGGCAGCAACGAGGCGCTGCGGCTGTTCCTCGCCACCGACCTCGCCGAAGCCGAGGGGGACCGCTACGCGGCCCACGGCGAGGAGCTGGAACTCGAATCCGCGTGGGTTCCGCTGGAGCAGCTGCTCGACCTGGTCCTGGCCGGCGAACTCCACAACCCCGTGCTGGTCACCGGCACCCTCGCCCTCCACACCGCCCTGGCCCGCGGCGGCGTCGACGCGCTCCGTCCGGCGGACGCGCCGTGGCCGGCCCGGCCCTTCTGAGAGCGCGCTCCGCGCGGGGTGCGGTGGGGGTGGGGTGCGCTCCGCGCGGGGTGGGGCGGAGGGATTCGCTTCGCGTGGGGTGCGGCGAGTAGGTGTGCCGTGGTTGCCGGGGGCGGCGTTGGGGGCGCCTCTGCCGGGCGGGCCCGCCGTTGCTGGCGCGGCCGTTCTGGGAGTGCGCACCCGCGCGGGGTGCGGTGGGGGTGGGGTGCGCTCCGCGCGGGGTGGGGCGGGGGGATTCGCTTCGCGTGGGGTGTGGCGAGTAGGTGTGTCGTGGTTGCCGGGGGCGGCGTTGGGGGCGCCTCTGCCGGGCGGGCCCGCCGTTGCTGGCGCGGCCGTTCTGAGAGTGCGCACCCGCGCGGGGTGCGGTGGGGGTGGGGTGCGCTCCGCGCGGGGTGGGGCGGGGGGATTCGCTTCGCGTGGGGTGCGGCGAGTAGTCGTGGCGTGGTTGCCCGGGGCGGCGTTGGGGGCGCCTCCGCATGGCGGGCCCGCCGTTGCCAGTGCGGCCGTTCTGGGAGTGCGCACCCGCGCGAGCGTGGCGGGGGCCGGTGTGATGGGGGCGCGTTCTGTGCGGGGACGGCCCGTGGTGGGTTGGGCTCCGGGCGGGTGAGCGGCTGATTCACTTCTTCTGGCACGCGCTTTCGTCCGATCCGGGGTTCCGCTGCGCCATTCCCGGCCGGGGTTGGGCCGGGGGGGTGGTGTGGGGGTTGGCGGGACCGGGGTGGCTGGGTGGGGCGGGGTGGTCGAACTACGCTTCGCGGACAGGGCCCGGTGTGCGGGCCCGGGGGCTGGGCGACGGTCGGGAGTGGCGCGGGTGGCGAGGGATGCGGCGGCGGTGGCCGAGGCGGCCGGGGTCTTCGACGCGTTGCCTGCGGGCGCCCGGCCGTTCGGCGGGCGGACGGCGGAACTCGCGGCGCTGAGGGTGGCGGCGGGGCGGCCCGCGCCGGGGCGGGGGCGGTTGCTGGTGCTGGCGGGGCGGCCGGGGTCGGGCCGTACCGCGTTGGCGGTGGAGTGGGCGCGGAGGGTCGCGCAGGAGTACCCGGACGGGTTGCTCTACGCGCGGATGTCGGCGCCGGACGGGACGCGGGTGGGGGCGGGCCGGGCCGCCAGGAGGCTGCTGGAGCAGCTCGGTGAGCGGCCGGGACTGGCGTTGCTGCCCGGGGCGGCCGAGGAGGACCCGGCGTGCGAGGCGCTGCGTGAGGCACTCGGGTCGCGGCGGGCGTTGCTGTTGCTGGACGACGTGCGGGACACCGGTCAGGTGTGGCCGTTGCTCGCGGAGAAGACCGAGTCGGTGGTGCTGGCCACCACCTCGGGTCCGCTGACCGGTATCGAGGGTATCGATCCGGTGATCCTGGGCGGTCTGGAGCACCGTGTCACGATCGAGTTGCTGTCCGCGCTGGTCGGCGGCACCCGGATCTCCTGCGACCCGGTGGGCGCGGCGGAGCTCGCCGAGGCGTGTGCCAACCGTCCGGCCGCGCTGCGGCTGGCCGCGGCCTGGTTGCGTATCGAGCCGCGGCTGGCCGTCACGGAGGCCGCGGCCCGGTTGCGCCGTCCGCCGGAGCAGCTGCGGGAGCGCTCCCGTGCGGAGGCGGCGGAGCAGCCGGACACCGTGCCGGTGGTGGAGGGCGATCCGCTGCGGGGGGCGTTCGAGCCCGCGTACCGGCGGTTGCCGGCCGCCCGGGCCAGGCTGCTGCGGCTGTGCACCTTGGCGCCCGGTCAGCAGGTGGATCTGCGGACCGCGTCGGCGCTGATGGGCTGCCCGGCGCCGGAGGCGGGGTCGCACCTGGCCGCGCTGGCCGAGCTGGAGCTGATGGAGCGGGAGCCGGCGGCCGCCGACGGCACCGAGCGGTACCGGGTGCCGGGGCGGCTGTACGGGCGGCTGGTGGAGCTGCGCACCGAGACCGACCGGGCGTCCGAGCTGGAGCTGGCCCGGGCCCGGCTGCTGGAGCGTCTGGTGCGGCTGGTCGACTCGGCGCGGCTGCTGCTGGACCCGGCGGCCGGGCCGAACCCGGACCCGCTGCCGGGGCCGCTGCGGCTGCGTTCGGCCGCGCACGCCGGACAGTGGCTGCTGGGGGAGCGCGAGCAGCTGCTGGCCGCCGTCGCGGACGCCGTCGGCCAGGGCGACCTGGACGGCAGCGCGGGCCGGCTGGTGACGGCGCTGCTGCGCGCTCTGCCGCTGACCGGGGAGGCCGCGCCGGCCGACCTGCACGCGCTGCACGAGTCGGTGCTGAAGGTCGCCGAGCGGCAGGGCGCCCCGCGCCGGGCCGCCGCCGCGCTGCTCAACCTCGGCGAGCTGCAGGCGGACGCGGGCCGCTGGGAGCAGGCCGCCGAGCGCTACCGCCGGGCCGTGGAGCTGTCCCGGGGCGCCGGGGACGAGGGCGGCTGTGCCCGCGCGCTGGAGGGGGTCGGCCACTGTCACCGGGCGCTCGGCGATCCGCTGCGGGCCGCCGACGCGTACGGGCGGGCGCTGGTGCTGCGGCAGGCGGTCGGCGACCAGGCCGCCGAGGCGCGGCTGCTGGTGCGGCTGGCGGAGGCGCACACCGCGCTGCGGCGTTTCGAGGAGGCGCTGCGCGAGTACCGTTCGGCGGCGGCGGTGCTGCGCCGGACCCGCGACGCGGAGGGCGAGCGGCAGGTTGCGGCGCTGGCCGAGCGGCTGCGGCGGCACCTGGGCCAGGAGGGTCTTCGTCCGCTTTCGGAGTAGTGTCTTGAGTGCGGAGTTCGTCCCGCAATGTGGCCTCAGAACGCAGGGAAGCCTACGAATCTGCCAACGAGTCGAGCTGATTTGTTCGCTTTGGAAGGCTGACACGCTGCCTGGGCTTCATTACACTCGAACTCAGTCGCGCATGGACCTATGCACCGGTTCGCCCGTTGTGCCCATCGTGTGCGGCAACCCGCCGGTCTTCCCCCGGTAGGAATCCCCATGGCAAGAGGACGTGTTAGCCGTGAAGGTCGGCATCCCCCGCGAGGTCAAGAACCACGAGTACCGCGTGGCCATCACGCCTGCCGGTGTGCATGAGCTGGTCCGCAACGGACACGAGGTCGTCATCGAGGACAACGCCGGTGTCGGCTCCTCGATCCCCAACGAGGAGTACGTGGCCGCCGGTGCGACCATCCTCCCCACCGCCGACGAGGTGTGGGCCGCGGCCGACATGATCCTCAAGGTGAAGGAGCCCATCGCGTCGGAGTACCACCGACTGCGCAAGGGTCAGACCCTGTTCACCTACCTGCACCTGGCGGCCGACCGCCCGGGCACGGACGCGCTGCTCGCCTCCGGCACCACCGCCATCGCGTACGAGACCGTGCAGCTGGCGAACGGCGCCCTGCCGCTGCTGGCCCCGATGTCCGAGGTCGCGGGCCGCCTGGCCCCGCAGGTCGGCTCCTACCACCTGATGCGTCCGGCCGGCGGCCGCGGCACCCTGCCCGGTGGCGTCCCCGGCACCCACCCGGCCAAGGCCGTCGTCATCGGCGGTGGCGTCTCCGGCTGGCACGCGGCCACCATCGCCATCGGCATGGGCTACGACGTGACCCTGCTGGACCGCGACATCAACAAGCTGCGCGAGGCCGACAAGATCTTCGGCAACAAGATCAAGGCCATCGTCTCCAACGCCTTCGAGCTGGAGAAGGCCGTTGTCGAGGCCGACCTGGTCATCGGCGCCGTGCTGATCCCGGGCGCCAAGGCCCCGAAGCTGGTCACCAACGAGCTGGTCTCCCGCATGAAGCCGGGTTCCGTGCTCGTCGACATCGCCATCGACCAGGGCGGCTGCTTCGAGGACTCGCACGCCACCACGCACGCCGAGCCGACCTTCCAGGTCCACAACTCGGTCTTCTACTGCGTGGCGAACATGCCGGGCGCCGTCCCGAACACCTCCACCTACGCCCTCACCAATGCCACCCTGCCGTACGTGGTGGAGCTGGCGAACCGTGGCTGGAAGGAGGCGCTGCGCCGCGACGCCGCGCTCGCCAAGGGCCTGAACGTGCACGAGGGCCAGATCACCTTCCCGGCCGTCGCCGAGGCCTTCGGCCTGGAGTCGGTCTCGCTGGAGAGCGTCCTCGCCTGACGCCCCGCACTTGCTGTCGCCCCCGGCCGTCCTTCCCTCGGTCCGGGGGCTTCGGCATGCCCGTAACGCCCCGGGGGCGCCACGGAGGTGTCCAGAGGGACCGGTGAGGTGTCCGGGGGTGTCGCGAGGTGTCCACAGCCGGTCAATTCCGGTGCGGTTTGTCACCCGCTCTGTCGACAAGGACACCTGACGGCCCCTCATGGCCCGCCGCCTGCGCGGAAACGTTAGGCTCGTCTCTTGACACGGGGTGGGCGGGTGGCCGACACAACGTGCCCACTACCGTGGATTGTGTTGCTGCGAATGCCCGAAACGGCCTAGAGTCGCAAACCGTTGGCATGCTGCCACGCTGACGAATCGACATAGAGTCCTGGATGGCCAAGGAGGTAAGACGACTTGTGAATGAGTCGACATTTGCTCCCGGGGGTGGTCAGCCAGGACTGGCGGAGCTCTCCGCCGGGCAGCCGAACGAGGAAGCCCGGCACGCCACGGTGGGTGCGCAGGAGGTCGGCTCGGTCGCGGTCCGCACCTTCGAGGCCCGCCAGAGCGCGGCGACGGCCGTCGCCGACTTCGACGCCGACTTCGCGGCCTACGGGCTCGCCTACAACGAGCTCGGCTACGGGCCCTACGACGACCCCGACGCCGAGTACGAGCCCGACCCCGAGTACGCCGCCACCCTGGCCCCCGACGCGGCCCGCCAGCGCCGCGAGCGGGTCGGACCGACCGGCCGCCCGCTGCCGTACTTCCCGATCCCCGCGCCGGTCGCCGAGCACGGCCCCGCGCAGATCATCGCGATGTGCAACCAGAAGGGCGGGGTCGGCAAGACCACCTCCACCATCAACCTGGGCGCCGCACTCGCCGAGTACGGCCGCCGGGTCCTGCTGGTGGACTTCGACCCGCAGGGCGCGCTCTCCGTCGGCCTCGGCGTCAACCCGATGGAACTCGACGTCACGGTCTACAACCTGCTCATGGAGCGGGGCCTGACGGCCGATGAGGTCCTGCTGAAGACCGCCATCCCCGGCATGGACCTGCTGCCGTCCAACATCGACCTGTCCGCCGCCGAGGTGCAGCTGGTCAGCGAGGTCGCCCGCGAGTCCGCGCTGGCCCGCGCGCTCAAGCCGCTGCTGCCCGACTACGACTACGTCATCATCGACTGCCAGCCCTCGCTGGGCCTGCTGACGGTCAATGCCCTGACGGCCGCTCACAGCGTCATCGTGCCGCTGGAATGCGAGTTCTTCGCGCTGCGTGGCGTCGCGCTGCTCACCGAGACCATCGAGAAGGTCTGCGAGCGGCTCAACCCCGAACTGCGCCTGGACGGCATCCTCGCCACCATGTACGACTCCCGCACCGTGCACTCGCGCGAGGTGCTGGCCCGGGTCGTCGAGGCGTTCGGCGAGCACGTCTTCCACACCGTCATCGGGCGGACCGTCAGGTTCCCCGAGACCACCGTGGCCGGCGAGCCGATCACCACCTACGCCACCAACTCGGTCGGCGCCGCCGCGTACCGTCAGCTCGCCAGGGAGGTGCTCGACCGGTGCCGCCCCGTCGAGTGAGCCTCCCGGGGGCCGACGAACTGTTCCGGGCGACCGGGGGAATGGCCCTGTCGCCCTCGCTCGCGCGAAACGGTTCCGGCGGCGGTGCCAGTGCCTCCGGCGGCAGGCCCGCCGGGGCGCAGGAGCCTTCGAAGGACGGCCAGGGCGCTTCCGGGGCGGGCCGCACGGCGGACGTCCCGGGCGCCCGGCCGGAGCCCGCCGCGGGCCCCGCGGGGCGGGCGGAGGACCCCGCGGAGGCGGCGCGACGGGCGGCGACCACGACGGTGCGCGGACGCGGACGGGCCCGGCGCCCGTCCGGGCGGGAACGGCACGACGAGAAGATCACCGTGTACGTGTCCGCCGAGGAACTGATGGACCTGGAGCACGCCCGGCTGGTGCTGCGCGGCGAGCACGGGCTGGCGGTCGATCGCGGGCGGGTGGTGCGCGAGGCGATCTCTGTTGTTCTCGCGGATCTGGAGCAGCGGGGCGAAGCGTCGATCCTCGTTCGGCGGCTGCGCGGGCGGTAGGGGTCCTCCGCTCGGGGCGCTTCCGCGTGCAGGTCATTGTCGTGGGACGCGATCTTGCCGGTGGGTGCCTTCCGTTTCGCGCAGTTCCCCGCGCCCCCGGTTTCGGCTTCTCTGCCAGAATTGGGCGTTATGTTCCAGGTCCGGTTGGAGAACTTCGAGGGGCCGTTCGACCTGCTGCTCGGGCTGATCGCGAAGCACAGGATGGACGTCACCGAGGTGGCGTTGTCGAAGGTCACGGACGAGTTCGTGGCGCACATCCGGGCGATGGGGCCGGAGTGGGATCTGGACGCGGCGACCGAATTCCTGGTGGTGGCGGCGACGCTGCTGGATCTGAAGGCGGCGCGGTTGCTGCCGGCGGCGGAGGTCGAGGACGAGGAGGACCTGGCGCTGCTGGAGGCGCGGGACCTGCTGTTCGCGCGGCTGTTGCAGTACCGGGCGTACAAGGAAGTGGCGGGGCTGTTCGCGCAGCGGTGGGCGGCGGAGTCGTCTCGGCGGCCGCGGACGGTCGGGCTGGAGCCGCACCACGCGCAGTTGCTGCCCGAGGTGGTGCTGGCGGTCGGGTTGGAGCGGTTCGCGCAGCTGGCCGCGAAGGCGTTCACGCCGAAGCCGAAGCCCGTGGTGTACGTGGACCACATCCACATGCCGCCGGTGAGTGTGCGGGAGCAGGCGGCGCTGGTGGTGGAGCGGCTGAGCGCGCTGGGGGAGGCGACGTTCGGGCGGCTGGTGGAGGACGCGGACAACTCGTTGGTGGTGGTGGCCCGGTTCCTGGCGCTGCTGGAGCTGTACCGGGAGAAGGTGTTGGCGTTCGAGCAGCCGCAGGCCCTGGAGGAGCTGGTGGTGCGCTGGGTCGCCGAGGGGGACCGGACGGTCGAGGTGACCGACGAGTTCGACCGCCCGGCGGGCGGGGAAGGCGGTGCCCGATGACGGAGCGGCGGCCGCGGCGGGCACTCGGCCTGCCCGGACAGGCCCGGCCCGGGGAGTGGCAGGAGCCGGTGCACCAGGACGGCGGGCCTGCCGCAGGGGTGCCGTTGCGGGCGGCGCTGGAGGCGGTGCTGATGGTCGCCGACGAGCCGGTTGCGGAGGCGCACCTGGCCTCGGTGCTGGAGGCATCCCCGGGCGAAGTGGCCGCTGTGCTACGGGAGTTGGCGGCGGAGTACACGGCGCAGGGGCGCGGTTTCGAGCTGCGACAGGTGGCCGGCGGGTGGCGGTTCTACAGCCGCGCGGAGTGTGCGGCGGCGGTGGACCGGTTCGTCCTGGACGGGCAGCAGGCCCGTCTGACGCAGGCCGCGCTGGAGACGCTGGCGGTGGTGGCGTACCGGCAGCCGGTGTCGCGCGGGCGGGTTTCCGCGGTCCGTGGTGTGAACTGCGACGGCGTGATGCGTACCCTGGTACAGCGAGGACTGGTCGAAGAAGCCGGCACCGAGCCCGAGACCGGAGCGATCCTGTATCGGACGACGAACTACTTCCTGGAACGGATGGGGCTGCGCGGCCTGGACGAGCTGCCGGAGCTCGCGCCCTTCCTGCCCGAGGTCGACGACGTGGAAGCGGAGTCCCTGGAGGGCACGATGATCGCGCAGGCGGTCGCCGCCGCACAGGAGGGGCCGAACCAGGCCGACCGGACCCAGACGGATACGACGTACGGACATTTTGATGCGTAGCAGTGGCAACGGCAGGAACAGCGGCGGCGGTCAGGGCCGGGGTGGACAGGGCGGCCGGGGCGGCCAGCAGGGCGGCGGCCGCGGCGGGTCGTCCTACGGCCAGGGTGGCGGCCGGGGCGGCTCGTCCCGGGGCGGCTCGGGCTCGTACGGCGGCGGCTCGGGCTCCTACGGGGGCTCGTCGCGCGGTGGCAGTGGGCGCGAGGAGCGCCGCTACCCGGACCGGCCGCTGCGGCCGGAGGAGCGCAAGTACGACCGCCCCGAGTACGGCGGCGGCCCGAACGCGACGCCCGGGCGCGGTGCGTACGGTACGCGCAAGCCCGGGGCGGCGCCCCGGCCGCGCCGGGACGGGCAGGGCGCGCCCGGCGACCCGCGGCGCCAGCCGCAGCGTTCGCGCGAGCTCCAGGGCCGGATCGAGGACCGGGTGCTGGCCCGGCACGAGGGCCCCGGCAAGCAGGTCGGCGAAGAGGGCGAGCGGCTGCAGAAGGTGCTGGCCCGGGCCGGCATGGGCAGCCGTCGGGCCTGCGAGGAACTGATCGCGCAGGGCCGGGTCGAGGTCAACGGCAAGCTGGTGATCGAGCAGGGCCTGCGGGTCGACCCGGTGAAGGACGAGATCAAGGTCGACGGGCTGACCGTCGCCACCCAGTCCTACCTGTTCTTCGCGCTGAACAAGCCGGCCGGTGTGGTCTCCACCATGGAGGACCCGGAGGGCCGGCAGTGCCTGGGCGACTACGTGACCAACCGGGAGACCCGGCTGTTCCACGTCGGCCGCCTGGACACCGAGACCGAGGGCATCATCCTGCTCACCAACCACGGTGAGCTGGCGCACCGCCTGACCCACCCCAAGTACGGCGTCACCAAGACGTACCTGGCGGCCATCCAGGGCCCGATCCCGCGCGACCTGGGCAAGCAGCTCGCCAAGGGCGTGGAGCTGGAGGACGGCTGGGCGCGGGCCGACAGCTTCAAGGTGATCTCCAACGTCGGCAAGAACTACCTGGTCGAGGTGACCCTGCACGAGGGCCGCAAGCACATCGTGCGCCGCCTGCTGGCCGAGGTCGGCTTCCCGGTGGAGAAGCTGGTGCGCACGGCCTTCGGGCCGATCTCGCTCGGCGACCAGAAGTCGGGCTGGCTGCGCCGGCTGACCAACCCCGAGGTGGGTGCGCTGATGAACGAGGTCGGGCTGTAGCAGCTTGCCCCGGAAGCCCGTTCGCCGTGCGACGGCGGGCGGGCTTCCGGCGTGTGCGGAGGGCTTTGCCGGGTCTTGACCGGTGAGGCGGACCGTGCGGCCTTGCTATCGTTCGACCCGGTGGCAGAAGATTGCCACCGAAGTTCGCCCCGACGCGTGGCGGAAGTGCGCCACCGCGTCAGGGGACGGGGCGGCGGGGGAAGGAAGCACATGCTCGACGCATTCACCGTGCTGGGCCTCGGGAGGCCCGACGGCCAGGTGTACGCCGCGCTGGTCGTCGCGCCGCAGTCGACCGCCCAGGAGTTGGCCGAACACTGCGGCCTGACCCTGGACCAGTGCCGGCAGGCGCTGGACCGCCTCGCCGAACAGGGCATGGCGACCCGCGCCCCCGTCGACCGGGAGCGCTACCTGGCGGTCGCCCCGGACGTCGCCATCGGCACCCTGATAGGGCACCGCGAAGCCGAACTGCGCTCCGCCCGCGCCGAGATGCACCGCCTGATGGACGCCTTCCGGGAGGCGTCCAGGTACACCGACCCGGCGCACTCGGTGGAGGTGCTCACCGGCGGCGAGGCCATCGCGCAGCGGCTGGAGCACCTGGTGGAGTCCGGCCAGTACCAGATCCGCGGCTTCGACTGCCCGCCGTACGTCCAGGACCCGACCGTGCAGCAGCCCCGGCAGCGGGCCAAGCTCAAGGCCGGGGTGCGGATCCGCACCGTCTTCGACAAGGAGGCGATCGCCTGGCCCGGGCGGCTGGAGCAGGAGATCCTCACCGGCGTCGAGGACGGCGAGGAGGCCCGGGTGCGGCCGGTGCTGCCGATGAAGATGATGATGGCCGACGACAAGATGGCGATCATCCCGATCAGCGTCGGCGACAGCGTCCTGGACGCCGCGTACGTCATCCACCCGTCCGCTCTGCTCCAGGCCCTGGACGCGCTGTTCGAGGCCGAGTGGGAGCGGGCCGTGCCGCTGCAGACGGTGATCGGCGGCGGCGACGGCCCCGGGCCGGACTCCGACCACCTGAAGCTGCTCGGGCTGCTCGCCGCCGGCCTCACCGACGAGTCGATCGCCCGCTCGCTCGGCTGGAGCGCCCGCACCACCCAGCGCCGCCTGCAGGGCCTGATGCGCGAACTCGGCGCCACCACCCGGTTCCAGGCCGGGATGGCGGCCCGCGAGCGCGGCTGGCTGTAGGGCCTGTCCGCCCGGCCGGATCGGCCGGACAGGCCCCGGCCGCTCAGCTCCAGGGGCGCAGCGCGGCCCAGCGTCCGTCCGGGCCGCGCTCCAGCTTCTCCAGGCCCACCACGGCCGTCCGGTTCAGCCGCCCGTAGATGTGCGGGTACAGCACCCCCGGGGTGCTGCCCGGGGGCGGCCCGCCGGTGGCCGCCTCCCACTTCACCATCGGTTCGACGAGCTTCTCCTCGATCAGCAGCGCCATCAGCGGATCCGGGGTGTCCGGGAAGAACAGGTTGGCGACCGCCAGCACCGTGGTCTCGTCCGGCGAGCAGTGCAGGAAGCCCTCGGTGAGCAGCGAGGCGGCGGTGTACGGCCGGCCCGGGTCGCGCAGCCAGTCGTCCAGCGGGGCGAGATGGTAGATCATGTCTCTTTTGTACCGGAGTTGACCGCCTGTCGGGCGCGACCGCTCACAGCCCCGCCACCTTCGCCGCCGCCGACACCTCGTACACCAGCGTGATGGTGCGCCGGCCGCCCGGCGGCATCGGCACCTCCCAGCGGGCGATGCCGTCGGCGTCCAGCTCGTCCGGCGGCGGCGAGCAGCGTTCCTTGCGCAGCCGTACCTCCACCGCCGACACCTCGGAGACCGGGATCCGCTCGCGGACCGTCACCACCTGCTCGGCGTCCTCGCCCGGCGCGGAGAACCGCGACAGGTGCAGGCGCACCGTGCGGGTCAGCAGGGTGCGCTGGCCGCCCAGGCCGGTGCCCTCGCGGCGCTCCTCGGCCTCCCGGACCACCCGCAGGCCGTCCGTGGAACCGAACGCCAGGCGCACCGGCGCGCCCGGCGCGGCGAACTCCAGCGCGCCCCGCCCCGTGTAGCCGGAGCCGCGCACCAGATCCACCGGACCGGCCAGCAGCGCGTGCCCCGAGGCGTTGGGGAACGACACCACCTCCGTCACCACCTCCGACAGCTCCGGCGCCGCCGCGAACTCGCTGTGCGCCCCCGTCTCGAACACGCTCACCGGCACCCGGTGCGCCCGCCCGTCGGAGGGCACCGTGACCGGCTCCGCGGCCCGCAGCACCCGCACCTCGCCGCCGTCGTCCACGCCCGGCAGGCCCGGCTCCAGCGGACCGGCGTCCGAGATCACCTGCTCGCGCAGCTCCACCTCGACGGTCTTCTTCTCCTGCGCGGAACGCTCCCGCAGCACCAGCCGGTCCTCGACCAGCGCCGGCGGCTCGCCCGCCAGCGCGGAACGCGCCGTGGACAGCGTCAGGGCGACGTCCGACCAGTCCTCGCCGGTGCGCTGCCACACCACCGCCTCGGTCTCCAACCGCAGTGCGCCGCCCACCAGTTCGGCCCGGTACGCCGGACGCCACAGCGCGCACGCCGTCAGATGACCCACCCGGGCCAGGAACCGGCCCGGCGCGGCGCACTCCACCGACAGCTCCACGAACGCCAGCAGCTCGGCCGGCTCCTGCTCGGCCCGGGCCAGCGCCAGCTCGGCGTGCCCCTGGGCCACCATCAACTCCGAGGCGCGCAGCCGCGAGGCCCGCAACTGCTCGCCGTACGACTCCCGTTCGGCATCCACCCGGTCCAGCTCGCGCGACCAGCGGGCCTGCTCCAGCTCGCCGCTGCCCGCGCCCTCGCCGATCTCCCGCAGCAGATCCGCCGCCAGCTGGCCGAGCAGCGCCAGGCGCGCCTCCAGCCGCTCCTGGCGGCGCGACTCCGACAGGTACTCGCGCTCCAGCTGGTGCACCCGGCGGCGCAGCGCCGAATCGTCCGGGCCCGGCTCCAGGGGCGGCCGCGGCTGCCAGGACCGCACCAGGCGGACATCCAGCACCTTTGCCGCGCCGGTCGGCGCGCCGTCCCCGTCCAGCACCGCCGCGTGCAGCGAACGGTCCACCGCCAGCGCCGTCACCGGGCCGAGCCGCAACCGGTGCACGCCCGGCTGGAGCTCCAGCTCCGCCGTCCGCTCCAGCTGCGCCCGGTCCTCCAGACACGTCACCGCGGTCACCGGAAGGGGAAAAGTCTCCTCGTACACGTTCAACTCCTCCGATTCCCGCCGACCACGGCCTTACCGGCCGGGATGCGGATCACATAACCGCCCGTCAGCTCCACCGAACCACCCGCCGGCACCACCACCCGGCGGATCCGCGCCGAGGAGGGCACCCCGGCGGACGGCTCCGCGGGCGGCGACCAGCCCGGGCGCTCCTCGATCCGCACCTCCGCGTCGCCCGACACCGGGACCCGCTCGCGGACCTCCACCGACGCCTCGTGCGGCAGCCGGTTCACCAGCTCGATCCGTACACCGTGGTCCAGCACCGTGGTCGAGTTCAGCACCCCCGACGTCGACTCGCGCACCTCGCTGTGCCGCGCGACCCGCAGCTCCTCGGCCCGGCCCAGGCCCAACTCCCGCACCCCGCCGGGCGCCAGCGTCGGCAGCCCCGCCGTCAGCAGGAACTCGCCGTCCACCGACACCTCCACCGGGCCGGCCAGCAGCGCGTGCGCCGTCGCGTTCGACACCTCCAGCACCGCGTACACCGCCTCCTCCACCGACGGCACGCACACGTAACCGGTGCGCACCCCCACCGGCAGCTCCGCCACCGCCACCGTGTGCCACACCCCGTCCGAGGGGACGTGCGCCGGGGCCTGCGCGTCGAAACGGTGGTCGAACGACCCTGCGGACAGACGCGGCGGCGCCCCGAACCGCGGCAGCGGCAACCGGCCCACCTCCTCCGCCCGGTGCAGCGAGCCGCCCGCCCGGGGCTGCGACGGCTCCGGGAACAGCCGGCCCCGGCGGAACGACGCCTGCTCCGGGCCCGCCAGCACCAGCGCCGCGTAGTCCAGCTGATCGGCGGACGGGCGCGGCTGCGGCGGCAGGGGCGGCGTGGCGTCCGGCACCGGGGCGGCCGCGCCGTACGCCGCACCCGGAGGAGCGGCGGCCGCGACCGGCACGGGGGCGGCCTGCGGTGCGAAGCCCGGGGCGGCGGGCGCGGACGGCGCGGTGTCCGCGCCACCCGCTCCGCCACCCGCTGCTTCACCCGCCGGGCCGCCGCCGAAGCGGGGCCGACCGGGCACCGCGCCACCCGGGCGGCCCCGCTTCGCGGACGGCTTCGGCGTCGGCGCCGGCGCGGACACCGCGATCGGCGCGGCCCCCGGCGCCCTGGGCGGCTCCGGTTTCGAACGCTGCGCGTCCTGCCAGCCCTCGAACAGGCCGTCCAGGCCCGCCGGTTGCGCCCGCCACCCCGACGGCGCGGGCGCCGTTTGGCGACGGCCGATCCGCAGCGAGCTCAGCTGCGGCAGCCCGCCCGGCCCGGCCAGGCTCGCCGTCGACAGCGCCAGCCGCACCCCCGACCAGTCCTCGCCCGTCCGCTGCGCCACCGAGGCCCGCAGCACCAGCCGCGCCGAACGCTCGCCCCGGCGGTGCGCCAGTTGGTACGTCGGCACCCAGACCGCGCCCGGCACCGTGTACTCCACCTCCAGCTCCACCGGGCCCTCGCCGCGCACCGTCAGCTCCGCGCACGCCCCCGACTCCACCCCGCCCGGCTGCTCGGCGCTGGAACGGCTGTTCACCGCAGCCGCCGCCGTCCGGAAGGCGTGCTCCGCCAGTTGAAGCTCCAGGGCCAGCTCCACCGACCGCTCCTGCAGCACCTCCAGCCGGGCGTCCACGAACTCCGCCAGCGCCAGCACCGCGTCCGCCGGGGCCCGCCGGTGCCCGTCCTCCCGACGGCGCTGCGGCGGCACCACGCGCAGCGCCGCGACCTCGGCGATCCGCGCGTCCAACCGGTCCCGGCGCTCCTGCAGCAGCTCGAAGCGGTGCTGGAGCTCCGTCAACTCGCGTTCCCAGGAGGGGAGTTCGCCTTCTTCGCGGACCCGCGCCGGGTACCCCGTCCGGGCCTCGGCAACCCGCCCGGCGCCCGACAGCACCCGCGCCCGCAGCGACCCCTCCGCCGCCAGCAGCGGCAACCCCGCCACCCGCACCCGGCCGTCCGCCGGCAGCACACCCGACGCGCGGCGCCGGCACACCGCGCCCTGCGCGTGCACCACCACCGAGTCCAGCCTCGACTCCCACACCGCCTGCTGCCCCGCCACCTCGCCCCCTTCACCCGCAGGCCCGCACCCCGGACCCGGGCGCCCAGTCTGCACCCAACCGCCGCCACAGCGCCCGGATTTCCGCTGCGCGTCGGCCAACCGCGCTCCCCACCCGGCGGTGCGGGACAATGGCCCGACCAGCACCGTGACCAGCGAGACGAGAATCCGCCATGCGCACAGCCGCCGTCATCGGCACCGGACTGATCGGCACCTCCGCCGCGCTCGCCCTCACCCGCCGGGGCATAAGCGTGTACCTGGAGGACGCCGACCAGGACGCCGCCCGCACGGCCGCCTCGCTCGGCGCCGGCACCACCGAACTCCCCGACGGGCCCGTCGACCTGGCGATCATCGCCGTCCCCCCGGCGCTCGTCGGCAAGGTCCTCGCGGACTGCCAGCGGCGCGGCCTCGCCCGCTGCTACACCGACGTCGCCAGCGTCAAGGCCGGGCCGCGCGGCGAGATCACCGCGCTCGGCCTCGACACCGTCCGCTACATCGGCTCGCACCCGATGGCCGGCCGCGAACGCTCCGGGCCGCTCGCCGCCACCGCCGACCTCTTCGAAGGCCGGCCCTGGGTGCTCACACCCACCCCCGACACCGACACCGAGACGCTCAACGCCGCGCTCGAACTCGTCGCGCTGTGCGGGGCGATGCCCATCGTCATGGACGCCGCCGACCACGACCGGGCCGTCGCGCTCGTCTCGCACGCGCCGCAACTGCTGTCCTCGCTGGTCGCCGCGAGGCTGGAGCACGCCGAGGAGACCGCCGTGCGACTGTCCGGGCAGGGCGTGCGGGACGTCACCCGGATCGCCGCCTCCAACCCCGCCATGTGGATCGACATCCTCTCCGCCAACGCGGGCGTCGTCGCGGACATCCTCGACGACCTCGCCACCGACCTCGCCACGACCGTCACCGCACTCCGGGCCCTCGAGGGCACCGACGAGAACGCGCGCCGCGAGGGCGCCGCCGGCATCGAAGCCGTCATGCGACGCGGCAACACCGGCCAGGCCCGCATCCCCGGCAAGCACGGGGCACCGCCCACCCGCTACGAGACCGTCACCGTCGTCCTCGGCGACCAGCCCGGCGAACTCGGCCGCCTCTTCGGCGAGGTCGGCGCCCTCGGCGTCAACATCGAGGACGTGACGATCGAACACTCGACGGGCCAGCAGGTCGGCCACGTGCAACTGGCTGTCGCCCCGGCCGTGGTGCGGGCGTTGGTGGCGGGGTTGCGGGAGCGTGGGTGGGGGGTGCGGGACTGACGGGTTTGCCGCTGCGCGGGGCTTGGGTGGGGGCTTTTTTGGGCCGGCAGGTCGGCCGCGCGCGGCGGGCTGTCGGCCCGGGGGCGGTGCGGGCGTTGGTGGCGGGGAGGCCGAGGGGGTCGCTGCGCGGGTGGCGTGTTGTCGGTCCGGCTGCCAGGGGGGACTGGTGTGGGAGGACCGGCGGGTGTTCGCTGCGCGGGGCTTGGGGGCGGTGGGGGAATGTTGGTGGGTGGGAGCGATGAGTTTCGGGGGTGGGGGCCGTCTGTAGGGGTGGGCGCCGGTGGGGTGTCCATCGTGGGGGACGGAGGGCTTTGCAGTGAGTGGGACTGGCGGGCGACCGATGGTGGTGGGCATGGCGGCGTGGGAGGCGGCGCGGGAGGAGTTGTTGGTGCGGGAGAAGGCGCACACGCGGGAGGGGGACGCGTTGGCGGCGGCGCGGCGGGCGTTGCCGATGGTGGAGGTGGACGGGGCGGCCGAGGTGGTGGGGGCCGGTGGGGCGGTTGCGTTCCGGGAGTTGTTCCAGGGGCGTGACGAGCTGGTGGTGTACCAGCACATGTGGTACGACGGGGCGCCGTTCCAGGGGCAGTGCGAGGGCTGCACGATGGTGGCGTGGCACCTGGGGGACTCCACGTACCTGAACGCCCGGGGTGTCTCGTTCGCGGTGCTGACCAGCGGCCCGTGGGCGGAGGTCGCCCCGTACGTCGAGTTCATGGAGTACACCCAGCCCTGGTTCTCGGTGCGCGGCGCGCCCGCGCCGATCGGCGGGGACATGGGCCGGCTGATGAGTTTCCTGCGGGACGGCGACCGGGTGTTCCTCACGTACAGCACCACCGGCCGCGGCACCGAGCGGATCAACAGCTCGCTCGCGTTGCTCGACATGACGCCGTACGGCCGCCGGGAGGGCTGGGAGGACGTCCCGGAGGGGTGGCCCGAGGTGCCGGACGCGGGGTCGCCGGTGGGCGGGCACGGCGCGCCGATCGGCTGGTTCTGGCGGACGGACGCCCATGGTGTGGCGACCTGGGGCCCGACCGGCCGCCCGGCGCCGCAGTGGACCCGTCCGGGGGCGTCGCCGGTGGAGACTCTCGGTCGGGGTGGCCACTGCCACTGACCGGGGACGGGGCCGGGACGGGGTGGGGCGGGAGTCCATTAACCTTGAGGTGAGTTCTTGTGCCCTGAGAGAGAGGTTCGCCCCGTGGACAGTGTCGACCGAGCGTCGAACAGCCCGGTCGTCGTCGCCATCGACGGACCTTCGGGTTCCGGGAAGTCGACGGTGTCGCGGGCGGTGGCCGCGCGGCTGGGCCTGAGCTTCCTGGACACCGGCGCGATGTACCGGGCGATGACCTGGTGGATGCTCGCCAACGGGGTGGACGTGGACGACTCGGAGGCGGTGGCGATCGCCTGCGCGAAGCCCGTCATCGTCTCCGGTACCGACGCCGCCGGGCCGACCATAACCGTGGACGGCCAGGACGTCTCGGCCCCGATCCGCGGCCCCGAGGTGACCGCCAAGGTCAGCGCGGTGGCCGCGGTTCCGGCGGTGCGGGCCCGGCTGGTGGAGCTGCAGCGCGGCTGCGCCTCGCACACCGCGCGCGGCATCGTCGCCGAGGGCCGCGACATGGGCAGCGTGGTGTTCCCGGACGCCACCGTGAAGGTCTTCCTGACCGCCTCCGAGCAGGCCCGTTCGGCACGCCGGGCCGCCGAGCTGCGCGCCAAGGGCCTGGACGAGGCGACGATCACCGCGATGGCCGCCGACCTGGCCCGCCGGGACGCCGCCGACTCCTCCCGCGAGACCGCCCCGCTGGCCCGGGCCGCGGACGCGGAGCTGGTGGACACCAGCGAACTCACCCTGGAGCAGGTGATCGGTACGATCACCGCCCTGGTCGAGGAACGGGCCGGCCTGACCGCCGTCTGATCCCGAACACCCCCCTTTTTTGACGATCCGACCGCGCGAGATCCGCGCGGTTCGCGCTGCCCGCCGGGCAGGTACGCACGGTCCGCCCCTGGGAAGGGCCGGGCCGGGAAATGGAAGACGGAACATGAGCAACGACACGACCGCCCAGCACGGCGAGCTCGGCGAGGCCGAGTACGCCGAGTTCATGGCGCTCGCCGCCGAGGAGGGCTTCGACGCCGCCGAGGTGGACGCCGACCTGGACGGCCACGGCCCGCTGCCGGTGCTGGCGATCGTCGGCCGCCCGAACGTCGGCAAGTCCACCCTGGTCAACCGCATCATCGGCCGCCGCGAGGCGGTCGTCGAGGACCGCCCCGGTGTGACCCGTGACCGGGTCAGCTACGAGGCGATGTGGGCCGGTCGCCGGTTCAAGGTGCTGGACACCGGCGGCTGGGAGATCGACGTCCTCGGCATCGACGCGATGGTCGCCGCGCAGGCCGAGCTCGGCATCGAGCAGGCCGACGCGGTGCTGTTCGTGGTGGACGCCACCGTCGGCGCCACCGACACCGACGACGCGCTGGTCAAGCTGATCCGCCGCTCCGGCAAGCCCGTGGTGCTGTGCGCCAACAAGGTCGACGGCCCGTCCACCGAGGCCGAGGCCGCCTACCTGTGGTCGCTGGGCCTGGGCGAGCCGTACCCCGTCTCCGCCCTGCACGGCCGCGGCTCCGGCGACCTGCTGGACGCCGTGCTGAAGGTGCTCCCGGAGGCCCCGCCGCAGCTGTTCGGCGACGGCCTGGCCCCTGGCGGCCCGCGTCGCGTCGCGCTGATCGGCCGCCCCAACGTCGGCAAGTCCAGCCTGCTGAACAAGGTCGCCGGCGAGGACCGCGTGGTGGTCAACGAGCTGGCCGGCACCACCCGTGACCCGGTCGACGAGCTGATCGAACTCGGCGGCAGGACCTGGAAGTTCATCGACACCGCCGGTATCCGCCGCCGCGTCCACCTGACCTCCGGCGCGGACTTCTACGCCTCGCTGCGGACCTCCGCCGCGCTGGAGAAGGCCGAGGTCGCGGTCGTCCTGGTCGACGCCAGCGAGACCCTCGCCGAGCAGGACACCCGGATCATCTCGATGGCCGTCGAGGCCGGGCGCGCCGTCGTCATCGCCTACAACAAGTGGGACCAGCTCGACGAGGAGCGCCGCTTCTACCTGGAGCGCGAGATCGAGCGCGACCTGGTGCAGGTCCAGTGGGCGCCCCGGGTGAACGTCTCGGCGAAGACCGGGCGCCACATGGAGAAGCTCGTCCCCGCGATCGAGACCGCGCTGGCCGGTTGGGAGACCCGCATCCCCACCGCCCGCCTGAACGCCTTCCTGGGCGAGCTGGTCGCCGCGCACCCGCACCCGATCCGCGGTGGCAAGCAGCCGCGCGTCCTGTTCGGCACCCAGGCGGGTACCCGTCCGCCGCGGTTCGTGCTGTTCGCCTCCGGCTTCCTGGAGGCCGGCTACCGCCGCTTCATCGAGCGCCGCCTGCGCGAGGAGTTCGGCTTCGAGGGCACCCCGATCTCGATTTCGGTGCGGGTGCGCGAGAAGCGCAAGAAGAAGTAAGCAGGGGGCGTTTTATACGGCCCCCATGTCGGAGGAATCCCGCCGGTCGCGGCCGGTGGCGGGGTGCTGGCCTCCACCGGATCGCCCGGGCTCGGCC
>NZ_JBHWEN010000041.1:0-38285 GCF_042734215.1 Kitasatospora sp. NPDC059673
CCTCCACACCTACAACTACCATCGCTGCCACACCGCACTCGGAGGACAACCACCGATCACCCGCGTCAACAACCCTGCGGGTCAATACACCTAGCGGGCCGGGAGGTACCCCCACGCGCCCCTGGTTGTGCACCCGCTGCCGTTTTCCCCGCGCCCCCCTTCTCGCGCCCAACCGCTCGCGCGAGCCCCTATCGGGTGCGCTGGGGCATCAAGGGGCTGGCCTGGCGGGCCTGGGGGATCGGGGGGCGGGGGGTGGGGGGTGCCGGAGGCGCCGTCTCGGTTTCGCGGGGGGTGGGGAGGAGTTCGGTGGTGGGGCGGCGGACGCCGTAGCGGCGGTGGACGGCCTGCTTGGTGACGCCGAGCGCGGAGCCGACGGAGTCCCAGGAGAAGCCGAGGGCGCGGTCGAACTCGACGGCGGCGGCGACCAGGGTTTCGACGCTTTCGCGCAGTTCCTGGGCGAGGCGGACGGTGGGGGCGGGGGCCCGGCCGTAGACCACGAAGCCGGCGGAGGTGCTGGGGCGGCGGGGGCGGTAGACGTTGCCCAGTTGGGCGGTGAGCGTGCGCAGGGCGTCGACCTGGCGTCGGACCCGTTCGATGTCCCGCACCAGCAGGTGCAGGGACGCCCTGGCCCGGGCGTCGTGGTTGATCTGCTCGGCCATGGCCTGGTTGCCACCTCTCGGTCGGGTCGCGTGCTCGGGGCGCTCGCGCGTCCCGGTCAATTCGCATTGACCAACGCACGTCGGGTCGTTGGGTCACGCCCGGAGTGCGAGTCGGCATTTGCCGGTGACCGCTCCGAACTGGTGACGGGGATTGCATAGACTTCCCCGTAGGTCGTTGTTCACTTCCCCGTTCCGGGTGCAGAGGGAGTCGCAGTCTTGGCAGTTCAGCCGATCCGGATCTTCGGTGACCCCGTGCTGCGGTCCACCGCGAAGCCGGTGGTCACCTTCGACAAGGAGCTGCGGAGGCTGGTGAAGGACCTCACGGACACCATGCTGGAGGCCCCCGGCGCGGGCCTCGCGGCGCCGCAACTGGGCGTCTCGTTGCGGGTGTTCACGTACAACGTGGACGGTGTGGTGGGGCATCTGATCAATCCGGACCTGTCGTTGACCGAGGAGGAGCAGGACGGCCCCGAGGGCTGCCTCTCGCTGCCCGGGCTGCGGTTCGACACCAAGCGGGCGTTCGGCGTGGTGGCGAAGGGCTTCAACATGTACGGGGACCAGGTGACGGTGGAGGGCACCGAGCTGCTGGCGCGGTGCATCCAGCACGAGACGGACCACCTGGACGGGATCATCTTCATCGACCGGCTGGACCGGGAGACCCGGAAGGCGGCGATGAAGGCGATCCGGGAGGCGGACTGGGGCGGGGCTCCGGCGCCGACGGTGAAGATCTCGCCGCATTCCACGTTCGGTGTCATTCGCTGACGAGTTTGGCGCCGCGCCTGAGCTCGGCGTCCACGAACCGCCCGTTCCCGACCTGAGTTTCGGTGGGATTGTCGGAGGGGCCGGTGAAGGCCCGGTCGAACGACGATCGTTTTCCGGCAATCCGATGTTCTGAGCAGCCGGTTTTCTGCTGATCAGTTGGACTTCAAGAAAGGCCCATGCCCGTGCGTCTCGTCTTCGCCGGCACCCCCGAGGTAGCCGTTCCCGCCCTGGACGCCCTGCTGGCCTCCCGGCACGAGGTGGTCGCCGTGGTGACCCGCCCCGACGCGCCGTCCGGGCGCGGGCGCAAGCTGGTGGCCAGCCCGGTCGCGCAGCGCGCCGAGGAGGCGGGCATCGAGGTGCTCAAGCCGGCCCGCCCGAGTGAGCCGGAGTTCATGGCCCGGCTGGCCGAGATCGCCCCCGACTGCTGCCCCGTGGTGGCGTACGGCGCGCTGATCCGCCCCGGTGCGCTGGAGATCCCGGTGCACGGCTGGGTGAACCTGCACTTCTCGCTGCTGCCCGCGTGGCGTGGCGCGGCCCCCGTCCAGCACTCGATCATGGCGGGCGACGAGGTGACCGGCGCGTCCACCTTCCGGATCCAGGAGGGCCTGGACGACGGCCCCGTGTTCGGCGTCCTGACCGAGACGGTGAAGCCCACCGACACCAGCGGCGACCTGCTCGGTCGGCTCGCCTACGCGGGCGCCGAACTGCTGGTGCGCACCATGGACGCCATCGAGGACGGCCAGGCCCGCCCCGAGCCGCAGCCCGTGGACGGGGTGTCGCTGGCGCCGAAGGTCACCGTCGAGGACGCCCGGATCGAGTGGACCCACCCCGCGCTGCGGGTCGACCGGGTGGTGCGCGGCTGCGCGCCCGCGCCCGGCGCGTGGACCACGTTCCGCGGCGAGCGGCTCAAGGTGACCGGCCCCGTGCGCCTGCTGCCCGGTGAAGTCGCCCTCGCCCCCGGCGAGTTGGCCGTCAGCAAGAACAGTGTCCGGGTCGGCACCGGCAGCCACGAGGTGGAGCTCGGCGAGGTCCGCCCGCAGGGCAAGAAGGCGATGCCGGCCGCCGACTGGGCGCGCGGCGCACGGATCGAGTCCGGCGAGCGCTTCGAGGGCTGAGACCCGGCGGATGCCCGGTTCGGTTGGGTCTCGCCCTAGACTTCGGGGTGAGGCCCGGCCGCGCTGCCGGGTCGGACCTGATCCGCAGCACTTTGTTTCGAGGCACCCGTTGAGCACCCCCGCCGGCGCCAAGCGCGCCCCCCGTCCGCACCGCCGCCCCAAGAAGGACCCGGCCCGGATCGTCGCGTTTCGCGCCCTGCGCGCCGTTGACGAGCGCGACGCGTACGCCAACCTGATCCTGCCGTCGCTGCTGCGCGAGGCCGAACGCAAGGGCATGGAGCGCCGCGACGCCGCGCTCGCCACCGAACTGGTCTACGGCACGCTCCGCGGCCAGGGCACCTACGACGCGATCATCGCCGCCTGCGTGGACCGCCCGCTGCGTGAGGTCGACCCGCCGGTGCTGGACGTCCTCTCGCTCGGCGCGCACCAGCTGCTCGGCACCCGCATCCCCAGCCACGCCGCCGTCTCCGCGACCGTCGAACTCGCCCGCGTGGTGCTGGGCGACGGCCGCGCCAAGTTCGTCAACGCCGTGCTGCGCAAGATCAGCGCCCAGGATCTGGACGGCTGGGTCGCCCAGGTCGCCCCGCCGTACGAGGACGACGCCGAGGACCACCTCGCCGTCGTGCACTCGCACCCGCGCTGGGTGGTCTCCTCGCTGTGGGACGCGCTCGGCCGCTGGCAGCCCGAGGACTCCGGCCGCTCCGCGATGGAACGCCTGCTGGAGGCCGACAACGCCCGCCCCGAGGTGACGTTGGTCGCCCGCCCCGGCCGCTCCGACGTCGCCGAACTGCGCGAGGCGCTGCCGGAGGCCGAGGACGGCCGCTGGTCCCCGTACGCACTGCGGCTCGCCGAGGGCGGCGACCCCGCCGGGCTGGACGCGGTCCGCGAGAACCGGGCCGGCGTCCAGGACGAGGGCAGCCAGCTGGTCGCCCTCGCGCTCGCCAACGCGCCCGTGGACGGCCCCGACCGGCTCTGGCTGGACGGCTGCGCGGGCCCCGGCGGCAAGGCCGCGCTGCTCGGCGCGCTCGCCGCTGCGCGGGGCGCTGCGCTGGTCGCCTCCGAGAAGCAGCCGCACCGCGCCCGGCTGGTCGCGCGTGCACTGAACGGCAACCCCGGGCCGTACGCGGTCATCACCGCTGACGGGACCCAAGGGGCTTGGCAGCAGGGCGCGTTCGACCGCGTGCTGGTCGACGTGCCGTGCTCGGGCCTGGGCGCGCTGCGCCGCCGCCCCGAGGCGCGGTGGCGCCGGCGCCCCGAGGACATTGCCGGATTCGGGCCGCTGCAGCGGGAGTTGCTGCGGAGCGCGCTGGACGCGGTGCGGGTCGGCGGCGTGGTCGGCTACGCGACGTGCTCGCCGCACCTGGCCGAGACGCGCGCCGTGGTGGACGACGTGCTGCGCGGCCGGGAGGACGTGGAGTGGGTCGACGCCCGGCCGCTGCTGCCGGGAGTGCCGGCCCTGGGGGACGGGCCGGACGTCCAGTTGTGGCCGCACCTGCACGGGACGGACGCGATGTATCTGGCGCTGCTGCGGCGTACCGCCTGACGGCGCGCACCACCAGGGGCGCGTGGGGGTACCTCCCGGCCCGCCAGGGCTGGGGGAGAACCCCCGCGCCCCTGGTGGTGCACCTGCCTGCGTTTCGCGTCAGGCCTCGACGAGGGCCGTGAGGAGGCGTTGGAGGCCGCGTTCGAAGGTGGTGTCCGGGGCGGGCGGGGCGGCGCTCTGGGCGAGGGTGGCGGCGAGGTGCGGGTACTGGCCGGTGGCGGTGGCGGCCTGGAGGTAGCGGACCAGGTCGGCGAGCCAGCGGTGGTCGGAGGCCGTGGAGCGCTGTTGCCAGTCGGTGAACTGGCAGACGTAGCCCGTCAGTTGGGAGAACGCCTCCATCTTCGCGGTGCCGTTGAGCGGGGTGTCGGCGAGTGCGGCGAGGTGGTATTCGGTGACTCGCAGGCCGTTCGGGCCGAGGCCGGGGCGGTGGGCGATCAGGGTGGTGGCCCAGGTGTGCCGGGCCAGGATCGCCCGCAACTGGTGGGCGAGCAGGGTGAGATCGGCCCGCCAGTCGCCGGTGGGCTCGGGGAGGTCGTACTCGCCGGCCAGCAGGTCCAGCATCAGGTCGAACAGATGCTCCTTCTTCGGCACGTAGTTGTACAACGACATGGTGCCGGCGCCGAGTTCGGCCGCGATCCGGCGCATGGTCACCGCGTCCAGGCCCTCGCGGTCGGCGATGCCCACCGCCGCCCGGGCGATCGAGGTCCGGCTGTGTGCCGGACGCGGCCCGCGGCCGGAGTGCTCCGGGCGCAGCCAGATCAGCTCGGGTTCCTCGTCGGACGGCATGGTTGGATCACCTCGGCGGCCAGTCTACGCAAGTGACGAACGCATTCCCCTGCGGGCAGCAGGGGCGGCGTCCTACCGTGGGACCCGCCGAATGGCAGAACGTCAGAAGAGGGGCTGGGCATGGACATTCCGCTGGTGGATGCGGTGGCGGCGGTGCGGGACGAGTTGCTGGCGGCAGCCCGCGCCGGGGGTGAGCATCCGGATCTGGTGTTCGCGGTGGGGCCGGTGGAGATGGAGTTCGAGGTGGAACTGCGGGCCGACACCAAGGCGAAGGGCGGTTTCAAGATCTTCGCGGTCGGCGCGGAGGTCGAGGCGGGCGCCTCCCGCGGCCGTACCCATCGGGTCTCCTTCACGCTCACCCCGCGCGCCGCGAACGGCGGCGACCTGCTGGTGCACGGCGACCCGGCCCGCCCGTCGGGCCCGGGCGACACCTCGGACCGCATCCTGGACTGACGCCCTGTTGGGGCATGGGGGATCCGCCGTTTTCCGGTGGATCCTCCTCCGCATGTCCATGGACCTTTTCTCCGTACGGTGTACCCAGTAGTGTGATGCGCAGCGCTACTACGTACGATGTACCGAGAAAGGGCCTGCCATGAGCGACCCGGTCATTGCCGTTCGCGGCCTGCGCAAGACCTTCGGCGCCACGCGCGCGCTGGACGGACTCGAACTCGACGTCCCGGAAGGGGCGGTGTGTGCTCTGCTCGGGCCCAATGGGGCGGGGAAGACCACCTTGGTGCGGATCCTGGCGACGCTGGTGCGGCCGGATCGGGGGGAGGCCCGGGTGTGCGGGCACGAGGTGCGGCGGGAGGCCGTGGCGGTGCGGCGGGCGATCGGGCTGGCCGGGCAGTATGCGGCGGTGGAGGAGGGGATCACCGGCCGGGAGAACCTCGAACTGCTCGGCAGGCTGTACCACTTGGGCGCGGCGAAGGCCCAGAGCCGGGCGGCGGAGCTGCTCGCGGAGTTCGGGCTGGAGGAGGCCGCCGGCCGCCTGGTGCGGGGGTACTCGGGCGGGATGCGCCGTCGGCTGGATCTGGCTGCGAGCCTGATCACCCGGCCGCGGGTGCTGTTCCTGGACGAGCCGACCACCGGGCTCGACCCGTGCAGTCGGCGCGAAATCTGGTCGGCCGTACGGGAGTTGACCGCGCAGGGCTCCACCGTCCTGCTGACCACGCAGTACCTGGACGAGGCGGACCGGCTGGCCGATCGGGTCACCGTCCTGGACCGTGGCCGGGCCGTCGCCGACGACACCCCGCAGCGGCTCAAGGCCGCGATCGGCACGCTGGTCGAAGTCACCCTGCCCGAGGACGCCGATCTGGAACGGGCCCGCGCCGTGCTGGCCGTGCTGACCGGCGGCGTGCCCGCCGTGGACGCCGCGCAGTATCGGGTCAGCGCCGTCTCCGACCCGAACCGATCGCTTGTTCTGCCGTACCTGGTGCGGGAGTTGGACGCCGCCGGGGTGGTCGCCGTGGACGTGGCGGTGCGCACTCCCTCGCTGGACGACGCGTTCCTGGCGCTGACCGGCGCGGACCGGACGGAGGTTGCCGCATGAGCGCGATGACGATGCCCGTGGACGCCGCCGCCTCGGCGCGGCGGATCCTGCTGATCTACCGGCACTCGCCCGGCCTGCTGCTCTCCTCGCTGATGGTGCCGGTCGCCATGGTCGGGGTGTTCGGGTACGTGTTCGGCAGCGCGATGAACGTGCCCGGCGGCGGTTACCGCGAGTACCTGATGCCCGGCCTGTTCGCGATGGTCGCGGTGAACGCCGTGATGCCCGCCATGGTCGGCGGCGCGCGGGACGCCGGGCGGGGCGTCACCGACCGGCTGCGGTCGATGTCGGTGTCCCGGCTCGGCCTGCTCACCGGGCAGGCGCTGGCCGACCTGCTGGTGGCCGTCGTCGTCCTGGTGCCGACCGCGCTGGTCGGCCTGGCGGCGGGCTGGCGGATCCGGCACGGACTCGGCCCGGCGCTCGGCGCGTTCGGCCTGCTGCTGCTGTTCCGGTTCGCCTGCGGCTGGCTGGGCACCGCGCTGGGACTGGCCGTCGGCAAGGAGGAGACGGCCGGTCAACTCGCCGTCCTCACCATCCCGTTCTCGATGCTGACCAGCGCGTTCGTCCCCACCGGCGGGATGCCCGGATGGCTGGCCGCGGTCGCCGAGTGGAACCCGGTCAGCGCCGTGGTGGAGGCCGGCCGGCAGCTGTTCGGCAACCCGTCCGCGCCCGGCGGCGCCTGGCCCGCGCAGCACCCGGTGGCCGCCGCGCTCTGCTGGTGCGCGCTGCTGCTGGCGCTCGCGGTGCCGCTCGCCGTGCGGAACTTCGCGCGCGCCGGGCGCTGACGTAGCGTCAATCCCGATGAAGGCGTCGGGTGCTGGACAATTCCGCCGGTGCGGCAGAGGGTTGGGGTCATGGAGTACACCCACCTCGGCCGCACCGGCCTGTCCGTCTCCCCGCTGTGCCTGGGCACCATGAACTTCGGCGTGCACACCGAAGAGACCGACGCGCACCGGATCATGGACGCCGCGCACGGGCACGGCATCAACTTCTTCGACACCGCCAACGTCTACGGCTGGGGCGAGAACAAGGGCCTCACCGAGACGATCATCGGCAACTGGTTCGCCAAGGGCGGTGGCCGGCGGGAGAAGACCGTGATCGCCACCAAGCTCTACGGCGACATGGGCGACTGGCCCAACGAGGGCCGGCTCTCCGCGCTCAACATCCGCCACGCCGTGGACGCCAGCCTGCGCCGCCTGCAGACCGACCACATCGACCTGTACCAGATGCACCACATCGACCGGGCCACCCCCTGGGACGAGATCTGGCAGGCGATGGAGGTGCTCACCCAGCAGGGCAAGATCATTTACGTCGGTTCGTCCAACTTCGCCGGCTGGCACCTCGCCCAGGCCCAGGAGGCCGCCCGGGCCCGCCACTTCCTCGGCCTGACCAGCGAACAGTCGCTCTACAACCTGATCGAACGCAGCGTCGAGCTGGAGGTCGTCCCCGCCGCCCAGCACTACGGTCTCGGCCTGATCGCCTGGTCGCCGCTGCACGGCGGCCTGCTCGGTGGCGTGCTGCGCAAGGAACGCGAGGGCGTGCGCCGCACCCAGGGCCGGGCCGTTGACACCCTCAACGAGCGGCGCGAGCAGATCCAGGCGTACGAGGACCTGTGCGAGGAACTCGGCCACCAGCCCGGCGACGTCGCGCTCGCCTGGCTGCACAGCCGCCCGGCCGTCACGGCGCCGATCGTCGGCCCCCGCACCGAGGAGCAACTGGAGGCCGCCGTCCGGTCGTTGGACGTCGAGCTGGACGCCAAGACGCTGGAGCGGCTGGACGAGATCTTCCCCGGCTACCGCACCGCCCCCGAGCACTACGCCTGGTGAGCCGCCGCCCCCGGGGGCCGGCTGCGCTCCCGGGGGCCAACGATCAGTGCGCGGCCGGGAGCTGGGAGGGTGACTGCTCGGCCGGGGCGTGGGTGAGCAGGCACGGGTCGCCGATGTCCGGATCGCCGACGAAGACGAACAGTGGCAGCCGGCGCCGCTCGTCGCGCTTGACATGGAAGCGCCGGCGGTGGGCGGTGGGCGCCGAGGTGGTCGCCGGGGAGGGGCATCGTCGCAGGTGGGAGGGCGGTCGGCGGTGTCGCGGGCGAGGGTGCGCGGGATCGGGATGAAAGTACGTCAGGATGACCGGGTGAAGCCGATCAGCCATGCGGTGCCCTACTACTCCCAGTGGGAGTCGCCCGAACTCGTGCCCGACATCCTGGACGGCACGCTGCGGGCCGCCGACGACCCGCTCTGGGAGCGTTCGGGCGCGGCCGACGAAGCCGAGTACGAGTACTGGTCCTGGCGGCTGTGCGGGATGGCCTGCCTGCGGATGGTCCTCGACCACTGGTGGGGCATCGCCCCCGGGTCCGTACGGCTCGCCGAGGAGTGCGAGCTGGCCGGCGCGTACATTCGGCACCCCGACGGACGGCTCGACGGGCTGTTCCACTCACCGTTCGCCTCGTACGTCCGCGCCCGCTGGGGCCTGGACGCCCAGGCGATCAGCCCGCTGCCCGTCGACCGGCTGCCGGAGGAACTCGCCCGGGGCGTCCTCCCGATGATCTCCGTCCACCCCGCCATCCGGACCCTCGCCCCCGAGGTCCCCCGCCCCGGCGGCCACCTGGTGCTGGCCGTCGGCGCCGACGACGACGCGCTGTACATCCACAACCCGTCCGGCTACCCCGACGACTCCCAGCGCGCCGCCCGCGTCCCCTGGGCCGACCTCGACCGGTTCTACGCCGGCCGCGGCATTCTGCTCGGGCCGCCGCCGTACTGACACTTGTACGGCGGTTGGCTTGTGGGGGGTCGGCTGTCGGGGGTGTCGGCGGGGCTTTGGTCGGCAGGCTCGTGGGGGGTGGTCAGGAGGCGTTCGGCAGGCCGATCGGGGTGGTGGGCGGCAGGTCGGCGCGACAGGCCGTGGAGATCGGGCGGAGCGCGTCGGCGAGTTCGTCGAGCTCGGTGCGGTGGAAGTGCGTCCAGACCCGGGACGCGGCCAGGTCGGTGGCGGCCTCCAGGGCGAGGTGACGGCGGCGGCCCTCGGTGGTCAGCGAACCGTCCGCGGCCAGCCACTGACGCTCGATCAGGCGCTCCGTCGCCTCGTCCCACTCGGCGTCCGTCCAACCGCGGTGCGGCTGCATGGTCTCCCGGCGGGTGTCCAGCGCGCAGCGCACCACCAGTGCCTCGCAGCCGTCGAGCCCCTCGGCGACCAGTGCCGCCACGTGCCCGTCGCCACGGTGCTCGCGCAGCACCGTGGTGGCCTGCCACAGCCGGGCCAGCCGCCCGTCCTGCGCCGGAAGCGCGGCGTTGGCGGCGGCCAGCACCCGGCCCGCGCAGTCCAGGCCCTCGACGGCGCGCTCCAGCAGCTCCACCGAACGGTCGATCAGATCCGGCTTCACCTCCACGAGCACCCGCCCGAGCGCGCCGGTCGCGCCCTCCACCCGGGCCTGCAGCGCCCGTTCGGGTGTCGCGCGCCCCCAGATCTCCGGCAGCGCCCGCTCCACCATCTGCGGCGCGAAGTTGAAGAACGCCGCCACCACCGGCGCGGCCTCCACCGCCCCCAGCGGGGCCGACCGCCCGCCGAAGTAGCCGCGCCAGTACCCCCGCAGCCCCGCCGCCTCGTACGCGGCGCGGGCCTCCGGCGAGAAGTACGTGAGCGCGTGAACGGGTTCGAACAGCCACCACAGGGCACGTGCGGGGTGGACGACCTGGGTCATCGGACGCCTTTCGGTGAGGGTCGAGCTGTGCGGTTCAACTGCTTCGTGAGCCTGCCAGAGCGGATCGGCGGCGGGAAGGGTTCTTGTTTCGGCCGTGTGAACTTCCGTGCCTTGCTGCTCCGGGTCGGTGCCGGTGGTGCGGGTCGGGCGTACGGGATCGGGATCGGCCGGCTGCTGCCGGTGGTCAGGATGGCTGCGGCGCAGGGGAGTTGGATGGTGGGAGGAGTTCGGCCGGCTACTGATCCGCCGGTGGCATCGCGAGCGGGTTGACCGGCATGTGGGTGCGACAGAGTGCGGCGATCGGCTTCAAGAGGGCAGCCAGGTGGTCGAGTTGGTCCTGTGGTGTGCTCTCCCAGACGCGTCCGGCGGCCAGGTCGGTGGCGGTCTCGATGGACCGGTGCCGGATGCGGCCGAGTTCGGTGACCGTCCCCCGGGCCGTCAGCCAGCCCCGTTCGACCAGTCGGGTCGCGGCGGCCTCCCACTCGGTGTCCGTCCACCCGCGCAGTGGTTGGAGCACCTCGCGGTCGGCGTCCAGCGCGCAGTGGAGCACCGGCGCCTCGCAGCCGTCCAGCCCGGCCGTGACCAGCGCCGCCACATGGCCGTCGCCGCGGTGCTCGCGCAGGACGGTGGCGGCCTGCCACAGTCGTCCGTACACGTTCACGGGGTGGGGGAGCACGGAGTTGGCGGCTGCCAGGACCCGGCCCGTGAAGTCGAGTCGGGCGACCGCCTCCTCCAGCGCGGTGGCCGCCGCGGCGACCTGTTCGGTCGCGACCGGTTCCAGCAGTCGGGCCAGCACTGCTTCCGAGCTCCGGAGGCGGGCGGCCAGCGCCTGTTCGGGGCTGGCGTGCGTCCAGACGTCCGGCACGGCCTGCGCGACCAGCGTCGGGGAGAAGCTGAAGAACGCGGCGACCACCTGTTGCGCGTCCACCGCGCCCAACGGAGCCGCGCGGCCGGCGAAGTAGCCGCGCCAACTGCCGTCCAGCCCCGCCGCCTCGAAGGCCGCCCGGCTCTCGGGCTGGAGGAAGGTGACGGCGTACACCGGTTCGAAGAGTCGCCACAGTGCGCGGGCGGGGTGGACGGTAGGGGGCATCGGGAGACCTTCCTCGGAGGGGCCTTGTCGGATTGAGGGCCAGTCGGATTGGCGGGCGGTCGGATTGGTGGGCAGTCGGATTGGTGAGTGGTTGGCTTGAGGGGTGGTTGGCTTGAGGGCGGTCGATACAGGGGCTGATGGCCACGGCGGAGGCCCCGGTAACCTCGACCGGGTGTGATGACGGTCACCCGGGGGTTGCGGGGTGCGGTTGTCGGTGACGGGGCGCGGGATGATGGGACGGAGTTGCCCGTTTCCCGCGGCGTCCCAGCCTCCCTGCACGAAGGTGGTCGATCATGGCCCAGATCAGCCCCAGCATCCTGTCCGCGGACTTCGCCCGCCTTGCCGAGGAAGCCGAGGCGGTGCGCGGCGCGGACTGGCTGCACGTCGATGTGATGGACAACCACTTCGTCCCCAACCTCACGCTGGGCGTGCCGATCGTCGAATCCCTGGCCCGGGCCACCAGCGTCCCGCTCGACTGCCACCTGATGATCGAACAACCCGACCGCTGGGCCCCGCAGTACGTCGAGGCCGGCGCCGGCTCGGTCACCTTCCACGTGGAGGCCGCCGCCGCGCCCGTCCGCCTCGCCCGCGAGATTCGCGCCAAGGGCGCCCGGGCCTCGATGGCACTCAAGCCCGCCACCCCGATCGAGCCCTACGAGGACCTGCTCCCCGAACTCGACATGCTGCTGATCATGACCGTGGAACCTGGATTCGGCGGCCAGGCCTTCCTCGACATCATGCTGCCCAAGATCCGCCGCACCCGGCAGCTGATCGACAAGCACGGCCTTGACCTCTGGCTCCAGGTGGACGGCGGCGTCGCCCCCGCCACGATCGAGGCCTGCGCGGAGGCGGGCGCGGACGTCTTCGTCGCGGGCTCGGCGGTGTACGGCGCGGCGGACCCCGCCGAAGCGATCAGGGCCCTGCGGGCCCAGGCGGAGACGGCGACGGCGGCGGCGGGGTGGGGGTGCCGGCACTGATCGCCGACCGCGAGTCGCTGGCCGCGAGCTGCTGCGTCGCGAGTCGCTGGTCGCGTGGCGGGCCGGGGCTGGGTGGCTACGGGGACGGGGGCCCGTTTTGGTGGTGGTCGTTCGGGGCGGACGGTGACGGCGGCTGGGTGGGCCTGCCGACGCTGGCTGTCCGGGCCGGGGGCCGGGGGCGGGGGCGGTAGCAGTGGGGGCCGGGGCCTTGCTGGTGGTGGCTGTTCGGGGCGGACGGTGACGGCGGCCACGGGCCGCTGGCCGCGAGCTGCTGATCGCGTGGCGGGCCTGGGCTGGGTGGGTGGCCACGGGGGCGGGTGACCTGGCTGGCGTTGGTCGTTCGGACAGCCCGGTGTAAGGGGTGGAGCGTGCCGGTGACGACGAGGCCCTCGCTGACCTCGCCGCCCTCACCGGCACCCGGCCCACCTTGGCCGCGAAGGCCCGCGACGACCAGGGAGCCGCGTGCGAACTCGCGCAACTGGTCCTCGGCCAGTGGACGGCGACCATGCCGACCGCTCTCCGGGAGGCGGCGTGAGCGAGCAGCACGTGTTCCGCAAGCGGATGCGCCGTGGCGCGGCGACGGCGGAGGAGTTCGGCTGGCGGCAGCTCGCCGGCCGACTCCAGGCACCGGTCCTGCACGCGCGCGTCCCTGCCGGCGAGGCGTACGACGAGTTGGCGTACGAGGACGTGTTCGCTCCCGGCCGGGCCGGGCACCTGCTGGGCGACCTCATCTCCGCCGCAGACGACGACCCGACCACGGTCGGCGCGGTCACCGGCCTTGTCGACGCCGTCTGCGACGACCTGATCGCCGCGGTGGCCACCAGCGGGCGCACCGCCGCCCTCGCCGAGTGCGTCCCCACCCTGTACACCGAGCGCATCCGCCCCGGCGGCCGTATCGACACCTGGTGGCTGAACCGCGACCTCACCCTCGCCCCCGCAGGCGGTCCGGACCTGCTCGCCGTGCGCGACATGGCCGGGTACACCATCACTGCCAACGGCACCCTCCTGCCCCTGGACGTCCCCGCCGCGATCCGCTCCGCCCGAACCGCTCTCGACCCGTCCGGCCGGTGGAGCACGGCCCTCACCCAGGGCGACCCCACCGAACCCAACATCGCCAACTCCACTGCTGGCGGGGCGTGCTGGCTGGACTTCGAGTACGCCGGCCGCAACACCCTCGCCGGAGAGATCGCCAACCTGCTGTGGTTGCAGGGCCGCACCGCCCTGGTCACCGGCGCGGCCACCGGCATCGGGGCCGCCACCGCCCGCGCCCTTGCCGCGGCCGGTGCGGCCGTCGCCATCGCCCACTTCGGCCAGATCGACCAGGCCCGCATCGTCCTGGACACCGTGCGCCGAGCCGGCACCGACGGCATCGAGATCAGCGCCGACCTCACCGAACCCGACGCCGCCGCCATGATGGCCGGCCAGATCCGCAACGAACTCGGCCCGGTGGACATCCTCGTCAACAACGCCGGCGCCTACCCGAGGACCCCGTGGGCGCAGACGGACGAAGCCGCCTGGGCGGCGGCGCTGGAGATCAACCTCACCGCCCACTACCGCACCTGCCGGGCCGTCACCCCGTCCATGACCACCCAGGGCTGGGGTGGATCGTCAACGTCTCCCCCGTCAACGCCCGCACCGGACGAGCCGGCCTGACCGCCTGCAGCGCCGCCAAGGCCGGACTCCTCGGCCTCACCGCCTCCCTGGCCAGGGAACTTGGCCCACATGGGATCACGGTGAACACTGTCCTTCCGGGGGCGATCCAGGTCGACGCCGAGAACGCCCTCCCCGCCCGTCACCGCGCCCGTCCCGAAGACCAGATCGCCCGGCAGAGCGTCCCCCGCGGGGCCAGCCCGACGACGTCGCCGCCGCCATCGCCTACCTCACCAGCCCGGCCGCATCCTTCATAACCGCCCAGGCGTTGCACATCGACGGCGGCTGGCTGCCCCACTGACCCACGACCGACCACTACCACGGAGAACACCATGAAGGAACGCGTCCGCGCCGTCCTGCTCACCGACCACTGCACGATGCTCGTCATCAACCGCATCCGCCCCGGCATCCCCCCGTACCAGGTTCTCGTCGGCGGCGGCGTCGAAGTCGAGGACACCGACCTGAAGACCGCCCTGCTTCGCGAGATTCGCGAGGAGATCGCCGGCACCGCCACCGACCTGCGCCCCTTCCACCGGCTGACGAACGACAAGGGCGAGATCGAGCACTTCTACACCGCCCACATCAGCACCTGGAACTTCGACGACCGCACCGGGCCCGAGTTCTCCTGCGACGACCGCGGCGAGTACCTGCTCGAAGAAGTCTCTCTCACCGCCGACGCCATCAACGCGCTGAACCTGATGCCGCCCGAGATCAAGACCGCACTTCTGGACGCCCTCGCCAGCGAAACCCTGCCCACCGCAGCGTAGGCGTCCTCCACGAAGCACTTCACCGCCCGCCGGGCGAAACCGCCGACTACACCGACCCGCCGCCATGGCCGCCGCCGGCCACGGCCTCACCCACACGAGCGCCGCCAACCTGCCGTCGCGAATCCTCTTGGCGGGGTCGTCCACCGCAACAGGGCGCGGATGCCCGTTCGGGCCTGGGCCGAACCTGCCACCCTCGCCTGCAACGTCGGCATCCTCGCCTCTGAAAGGGTGTTCGATACCGATTTAGGCTGCCGCAGGCGGTTTCGGGCGGAGGTATTGCCCGGTTCTGTCCGGGCTGGCGGTCAGCCGGATGGTCATCGAGTTGACCACGGCCCACTGGATCATCGAGCGTGACCGGTCCGGCAGCTCCTCGTAGTCGCGGTGGAGCCGCCGGTACCGGGCCGTGATCCCGAACGTCTGCTCCGCCCGCCAGCGGATCGGCTGCACGACGAAGCCTTCTGCTCCTTGTCGCGGGCGACGACCTCGACATCGATGCCCAGGGCGGTGCCGTGCCTGACGACGGCGTTGTTGTACCCGGCGTCAACCCAGGCCTTGGTCACGCTCGGCCATCGGTCGGCAAGGACGTCGAGGACTTGCTTCCCGCCCGCGGAGTCCTGGACGCCGGCGGCGGTGACGATCAACACCAGGAGCAGGCCGAGGGTGTCGGTGGCGATGTGTCGCTTGCGGCCCTTCACGCGTTTGCCGCCGTCCCAGCCCTGGCTGTTGGCGGGGGCGTTGGACTGGGTGGCGAGGCCGACGCCGTTGCGCTCCATGGTCTGGATGAAGGCCTCAACGACCTTGTGGTCGAAGGTGCCCATCCGGCGGCTGCGGAACGCGGGGTAGAGGTGGTGTTCCAGCAACGAGTTGAGGTGGCGGAGGGAGGCGGCACCGAGGTGGCGCTGGCCGGCCTTCCACTCCTCGACGTACGGCTCGAACTGCATCGGGCCGTACTTCTGGATCCGCTCGGCTTTGCGCTGGCTCTGCCGTCCGGCTGCGTTGCGGTAGCGGATCTTGTACTCGTGCGGGCACCGCAGCCACCGACTCTCGGGGTGCTCGCACTCCTTGAAGAAGCTGCCCATGCCGCGGACGAGGTTGATGGTGGCCATGGTTGTCGACTCCCAGGTGCCTTGCTGACCTTTTGCTGACCCCGGATGGTCCGCCAAGCCCCTGAGCTGGGAAGAAACGTCAAAGCCGTGGTATGTGGTGGAACTTCATCGGCCGGACCGGCGAGGAGATCGCGCAGGCGCGGGACGACTGGGAGAAGGGTTCGCGCTTCGGCGAGGTGCACGGTTTCGACGGGGCCCGATTGCGGGCTCCGGTACTTCCCGACACCCCGCTGAAGGCGCAGGATTCCCATGTGCGGGTAGGCGTGACAGCGTCTGGTCGGATCGGTGCTGCCCTGTTGCCGACTTGTCCGACGTATCGTCAGATCATTGCGCGGGGCGGTTGAGTCAGCCGTGGTTGGGGTGGCTGCGGTTGATGAGGAACTCGGGCCCGTACACGTGTGTGTTGTCATGCGGTAGGGGCTTGGCCATCAACGCCTGCGCGGCCCCTTTCAGCGCGAACATCACATTGATCGACTGGCTCAGCGCGGAGGTGTCTCCGTCCCGCCATGCCGTCTCCAGGAGGTCGAGCATCTTGGTGTACTTGTCGTTGAAGGCGGCGAGAAGGTCCGGCACGTCGTCCGGGGGGTTGGGCCAGGACCCCTCCGTGAGCCTGCCCATGGGGTACGTCTCGGGGAAGGGAACCGGATCTCCGACCCAGTCGTACGCTGTGGGGCCGGAGGACGTGGGCACCAGCCGGTGTCCCTTCCAGATCTCACCGAAGCCGTAGTAGTGGGCCAGCTGTCCGTCGGCGGTGGGGTCGTCGGGCAGGTGGCTGGTGCCCTCTCCCTGCTCCTTGATCACATCGATCGACTCCGTGATCTGGTCGACCGAGGTGAACTTCTCCAGCGTGTTCCTGCCGATCCGCGCCTCCATCTGATGGCCCGACCCGATGGACGGTTCGACGTTCTTGAACGCGTCCCGCACCGCGTCGTAGAACTCGCCGATCGTGACCCACTCCTCCTGCAGGCGCGCGAGCGGGTTCTCGGGCATCTCGATCTCCATGAAGACCTCCCGGACGTACGTCTGGGTCAGCCCCTGGAGGTACACATCGATCGTCGGCCGCACATTGCCCGGCAGCTTGCCCGGATACGTCGGGGCCGCGGCGAGGATGCGCGGCGTCCCACCGATCGCCGACAGCATGTTGCACGCCATCCCCATGTGGTACATCTCGTCGTGGACGACGCTCTTGATCACGGCCTCGGCTTCGGAGCCCGCGGTCTTGATGGACCACATGCCGCACAGGTAGGGCGGCAGGGTCGACAACTCCAGGGCGATGGCGGACTGCAGACTCTCCTTGATCCACCTCAGGTCGTGATCGACCGCTGGGATCTTCATGAGTTCGGCGATCGGCACCGGCTTGGTGGCGAAAGTGGTCACGGCGGTTCCCGTTCTTTCGATGGAAGCGGCGGGCAGACACGGTCGACGTGGCCGGAGTTCGAGAAGAAGATCCGGCCGATCGCGACTGTTCCGTGCGAATCCGTGCGCCGCTGAGTGCGCATGCGATCGTTCCCGGGGCGGATTGCGACAAAAGCGGACAGATGCCTGAAGACTCCATCGGCGTACTCGCCGTCCGGCGCCGTGCGCGGACCCGCGCCCGCAGCCGGTCGTGGAACTCGGCGGCCAGACCCGCGGTCCCGGCACCGCCGGAAGAAGGCGCAGGCGCGGTCCCACGCGGGGAAGTCCTCCGGCACCGCCCGCAAGTGACGCCGCCCGCGACCAAGTAGCGCACGGCGTCGACCGGCTGACGGCGGCAGAAGCCCTCCGGGGCGGGCGCAGGCGCGTGCGGAGGGGCGGTCCGATGGCGGGCCGCGTGGCTGCTGTTCGTCGCTCGCCCGTCGATTCCGGTTGCCCCGGCGGTCACCGGTGGGGCGGGCGGGAAACTGGGCGGGATTTATGGCGGCTTAAGCGGCAGCTCCGAGGATGAGGGCATGACCCCCCAGCGACTCGCCTCCGACAGTCCGCAGGAGCTCATCGACCTCGCCAATCGCTTTGCCGAGGCGCAGGGGCTTCTGGCCGCCATGGAACTCGGTGTCTTCACCGAACTGCACGAACGTCCCGCCGATGCGGCGGAGTTGTGTGAGCGGCTGGGGTTGGTTCCCCGGCCCGCCACCGATTTTCTGCACCTGCTCGTCACCCTCGGGCTGCTTGAGGTCGAGGACGGGCGGTTCGTCAACAGCGGGGCGGCGGAGCGGTTCCTGGTGGCCGGGCAGGCCGGCTACCTGGGGAGCTCGCTCGGCTACTACAGCAGGCTGATGTACCCGTCCTGGTCGGGCGTCGCCGCCTCGCTCCGGGGTGGGGCGGGCGGGGCGGCCGGGGTGGACGGGAAGCCCCGCGGTGACGGGTGGACCAGTGGGTTCTACTCCTCCGTCGCCGACGACGAGGAGACCCTGTCCGACTTCCTGGACGGCCTGGACTCCTACAACTCGGTGCCGGGCGACCTGCTCGCCGACGCGCTGGACTGGTCGCGGTACCGGACGGTCCTGGACGTCGGCGGCGCCCGGGGCAACCATGTCGCGCACATCGCGCAGGCCGCGCCGCACCTGCGGGTCGGGGTGTTCGATCTGCCGCAGCTCGGCCCGTTCTTCGACCGGCTGATGGCGGGGGCGGGGCTGGCGGAGCGCGCCCGGTTCCACGGCGGGGACTTCTTCGCCGACCCGCTGCCGGTGGCCGATGTGGTGATCTTCGGTGACGTGCTGCACAACTGGTCGCCGGAGACCCGGCGGATGCTGATCGGCAAGGCCGCGCAGGCCGTCCGGCCCGGGGGCGCGGTGCTGGTGTTCGACCGGATGATGGACGACCGGCGCTCGGACCGGGCCAAGCTGATCGCCAGCCTGAGCATGTACCTGGCCACCCAGGGTGGGGGCTCGGAGTACCTGGAGTCGGAGTGCCGCGACTACCTTGCGGACGCCGGGTTCGTCGATGTCGGCACCGCGCCGTTCGGCACGGCCGGGCACGTGCTGGCGGTCGGGCACCGACCGGCCGGGGCGCAGTAGCGCCGCCGGCAGACGCGACACAGTTCGGCCGGGGAGGGCGAGCGCCCTCCCCGGCCATTGGCGTTCCCCGGGTGCCCCCGGCCGTTCGCGTTCCCGGGGTGCCCCCGGCCGTTCGCGTTCCCGGGGTGCCCCCGGCCGAACTGTGTCACGTTCCCCGGATGCCGCGTCCGGGTGTGGCGGTCAGTCGGCGTCGGGGTCGGCCGCCAGCGTGCGGAAGCCGGGCTGGAGCAGCTCGACGATCTTCTCGGGGGCGGCGTCCTTGAGCGGGTCGAGTTCCAGCAGGTGGCGGCCGATCACCACGCCGAGGTGCGCGGTGATCAGCAGGGCGGCCCGCAGATCGGCGTCCTCGTCCTCGGGGAGGGCGGTGGCGATCTGCTTGATCTGCTGGCCGAAGATCGCCCGCATCTCGGCAGCGGCCTCGGGGTGGGTGAGCATCGAGCGGAGCATGGTCAGTGAGGTGGCGGGCATGCCGGCCAGCTTCACTCCGAGCCCGGCCAGCAGGAGTTCGCTGAGCGGTTCGGTGGCGTCCGCCTCCATCGACTCGGTGTCGATGCGGACGACCTGCCGGAACAGGCCTTCCTTGCTGCCGAAGTACTGCATGATCAGGGCGGGATCGACCTCGGCGGCTTTGGCCACGGTCCGCATGGTGGTCCGTTCGTAGCCGAGTTCACCGAAGATCCGGCGGGCCGCCTCAAGGATGCGGCGCTCCGAGTTGCGACGTCGTTCGGCCCGGGAGCGGGCAGGTCCGTTGGTATCCACGTATCGATATTACCCAAGCCCACTCAACGTGCGTTGACTCAGCTCGAGCCTTGGCTCTACGGTTGTTGAGTAAATCGGAGTCCTGGGTCGGCCGCCGGGTGCTCCGCCCTGCCCCCTGCCGTCCGGCAACCGCTCAGGCGGGTCCGGACCGGGCTCGACAAGGAGCGACATGAGCAATCGGAACGCCGTGGACACCAGTGCCCCGAAGGGGGCGCCGGACCGTTCCGCACCGGCCGAGACGCCGCCGGGCGCGCGCCGTCCGGGCCTGACCCTGGCGGTCATCGCGACCTGCTACCTGATGGTCGGCATCGACTCGACCATCGTGAACATCGCCCTGCCCAAGATCCAGGCCGCCCTGAACTTCTCTCCGGTCGGGCTGTCCTGGGTGATCAACGCCTATCTGCTGGCCTTCGGCGGCCTGCTGCTGCTCGGCGGCCGGGCGGGCGACATCTTCGGCCGGCGCCGGGTCCTGGTGATCGGCACCGTGCTGTTCACCCTGGCCTCCCTGCTCGGCGGCCTGGCCAATGAGCCCTGGCTGCTGATCCTGGCGCGTGCGCTGCAGGGCGTTGGTGCGGCGATGGCCGCCCCCGGCACCCTGGCGCTGATCGCCAGCAACTTCGCCGAGGGCACCCCGCGCAACCGGGCACTCAGCATCTACTCGGCGACCGCGGCCACCGGCACCTCGATCGGCCTGATCCTCGGCGGCATCCTCACCTCCTGGGTGTCCTGGCGCTGGGTGCAGTTCGTCAACGTGCCGATCGGCGTGGCGGTCGCCGTGCTGGCTCCGCTGTGCATCCGGGAGACCGCCCGCCAGAGCGGGCGCTTCGACTTCCTGGGCACCCTCACCGGCACGGCCGGCGTCGGTCTGCTGGTGTACGCCTTCATCCGCGTCCCGGCCAAGGGCTGGGGCGACGGGCTGACAGTCGGCTGCTTCGCCGTCGCGGTGGCCCTGCTGGTCGCCTTCGTCCTGGTCGAACGCAAGGTCGGCCACCCGATGGTGCCGCTCGCGCTGTTCAAGGACCGCACCCGCACCGCCGCCTACCTGAACATGCTGATGTTCACCGCGACGATCCTCAGCCTGTTCTACTTCCTCAGCCAGTTCATCCAGAACGTGCTGGAGTTCTCGCCGATCCGGGCCGGGCTCGCCTTCCTGCCGATGACGCTCGGCATGTTCGCGGTCGCCCGGGTCGTCCCCAAGATGCTCCCCAAGTACGGCGCCAAGCGCTTCATGGTCGCCGGCGCGCTGCTGATGACGGTCACCGCCGTCTGGCTCAGCCGGATCGAGGTGTCCGACAGCTACGCGGTCGGCGTGCTCGGCCCGATGCTGCTGTTCGGCGTCGGCGCGGGCTGCTGCCTGATGCCGACCAACGTGACCGTGCTCAGCGGAGTCCCGCCGCAGCTGGCCGGCGCCGCCTCCGGCGTGCTGCAGACCATGATGCAGCTCGGCGGCGCGCTCGGACTCTCCATCCTGGTCACCGTGTACGGCACCGCCAGCGACGACGCCGCCAAGCACCCCGGCGCCGGTGACGCCGTGCAGGAGGCGCACCGGGTGCTGACCCACGGTGTGCAGAGCGCCTTCACCGCCAGCATCGCCTTCGTCGGCTGCGCCCTGGTGATCGCCATGGTGCTGATCCGCACGCCGAAGCCCGCCGCCAAGGCCGGCTGATCCCGAACTGCCGGGCGCCCTGCTCCGTCTCCCCGGCCGGAGCAGGGCGCCCGGTGCCGTCCTCGGGCCCGTGCGGCGCCGGGAGCGCGGCGGCCGCCGGGCGAACGGGCCCCTTTGGGTCGGGTTCAGCGGCAGCCAATGTGCTGCACCGACCATGGCGGAAAACCCGATGGGAGGCACTCCGATGCGCGAACAGGACCGAACCGCGGCGGCGGCACGCACGTCCTACCTGACGGCCGGGCCGGCGGGGGACGGGCGGCCGTCGCTGTTCTGCTTCCACCATGCCGGCGGCAGCGCCTCGGTGTTCAACGCGCTGCGCACCGCGCTCCGGCCCGCCGTCGATGTCCTGCCGGTCCAACTGCCCGGCCGGGAGAACCGGTTGCGGGAGCCGGGGCCGGGCTCGATGGCGGAGCTGGTGGCGGTCCTCGACCGGCAGCTCGATCCCCACCTGGACGCTCCGCACTTCTTCTACGGCCACAGCATGGGCGCCCTGGTGGCGCACGACCTGACGGTCCGCCGGCAGGCCAGGGGGGCGCGGATCCCGGAGCGGCTGGTGGCCGGAGCGGCCAGGGCCCCGCAGCTGCCGCCGGCCTTCGCCGCCGCGTACGCGGACCCCGACGAGGAGCTGATCCGGAAGATCGTCGACTGCGGGGGGATGTCCCCGGAGCTGCTCGCCTACCCGGACTGGTACCGGCCGGCGCTCGACCTCACCCGGGCCGACCTGCGGCTGTGCGCGAGCCGGAGCACCGCACCGCCGCCGCCGCTGGAGTGCCCGGTCGACGTCTTCCACGGCGCCGCGGACCCGCTGGTGAGCGAGCCGGACGCGCGCGCCTGGGTCGGGTCGGGGGCCGCCGGCGGCGCGTTGCACCGCTTCGCCGGCGGGCACTTCTTCTTCCTGCGGGAATCCGCGGCGCCGTTCGCGGAGCGGCTCGGCGCCCTGGTCCGTGCGGCGGCGCAGCCGGCGGGGCGGACCGGAACGCGCCCGTCCCGGTAGGGGACGCCTACCGGGACGGGCGCGGATCTCGGCCGGCGCCGAGCAGGATCAGCCGTTGAGAGTGATGCGGAGGTTGACCGTCATCGTGGACACCGGGAGGATCAGGCCCCACTCCCGGATTCCGGTGAGTCCGAGGAACTTGCCCCCGGTGCCGACGGCGGGGAACCGGGCCCAGCCGCCGGCCAGCATGTCCTGGCGGTCGATGGTGCCGGCGGAGCGCAAAGTCCCGTCGGGAAGTTCGATGGCCTCCTCGTAATGCGTCATGAGGTGCCCGTTGGCCGCGACGTGAGTGGCCGTCACCATTCCGATGGTGTGTCCGATCGTGGCGCCTTCGGCGTCGTAGATCTCGTCGAAGTAGACGATTCCGTCCCCGACCTTCTGGATGGGCAGCGGCTCGTTCTGCCCGATGTAGTGGTAGCGGACCGTCTTTTCCGTCACGTTGTCGATGACGATGTTCGTCATGTCGCTCCCTGGTGCCTCGATGGGACATTCCTGCCGCTATGGTCGGTCCCGCTCCTAAAGCCCGGCCTTGTTCGGCCTTGTCCGGCCTTGGCCCGCAGACGGGCGCGCCGGTCAGCCGACGACCACCGACCGGTCGTCGGCGGTGAGGATTTCCTGGTGCAGATTGCGCAGCGCGGTTCCGGGGTCGATCCCGAGGTCGCGGCGGAGCGTCTCGCGGGCGGTCCGGTAGACGCGCAGCGCGTCGGCCCGGCGCTCGGAGCGGTAGAGGGCGAGCATCAGCTGCCGGTAGAAGGCCTCGCGGAACGGCTGGTCGACGGTGAGGGAGTAGAGCTGCCCGATGATCTCCCGGTGCCGGCCCAGCACCAGGTTGGACTCCATCATGATCTCGATGCATTCGAGCCGGTGCTCCTGCACCCAGGTGGCGAAGCCGTTGACGATCGGCCCGTCCCGCAGGTTTCCGAGGGCCGGCCCGTGCCACAGGCCGAGGGCCCGCTTGAATTCCGCGACGGCCCGCTCGTGTTCGTTCCGGTCGACGAGCTTGCGGCCGTTGCGCACCAGCCACAGGAAAACCTCGACGTCCAACTCGTGCGGGCCCAGGTGCAGTGTGTAACCGGAATGCTGGGTCTCTATTCTGCTGCCCGTGCAACCGGCCTCGATGAGGAACTTCCGGAGCTGGGAAACGTAGACGTAGAGTGCCGCCGTCGCGCGTGCCGGTGGACTTTCGCCCCAGAGCTCGGTGATCAGCTCGTTGATTCCCACGCTCTGTCCGGCCCTGGCCAGCAGCGCGGCGAACAGGATTTCCACCTTGCGGGCGCTCACCGACCGCCGCTGCTCGTGATTGTTCACGCACACCGGGCCGAGTACTTCGAAGATCGCTCTGTGGGGGGTCGCGACGACAGCCGGACGGGAATTCGACTCGAGGAGCCCGATTCTGTTGTTCGAGCCCGTGAGCTGCAGGTTATTGTACAATTTGTCCTCTCTTCCCGTAGCCGGTTGATTGCCTCCTGTGACGATAGCCCCAGGCGCGGATGCGCGGCGGGCAATTCGGACAGGTGAGGTCCGCCGACCGGCCAGGGGCCGATCGGCGGGACGCTCGCACTCAGGAACCGGCAAGCTTGATCGCGGTGGCCGGGCAGAGACCGGCGGCGAGGCGGGCCAGGCCCAGGTCCTGGGGGCCGGGCTCCGCCTGCAGGACGAACGCGGTGCCCTCGTCCGGGTCCTGGTCGAAGACCTCGGGGGCCACCCGGGCACACTGGCCGGCGGCGATGCAGCGGCCGGGGTCTACGCTGACCCGGGTCGCGCGGTGCTCGTGGAAGGAGCCGTTCACCAGCTGACGGGAACGGAGTCGTAGCCGTAGATCAGGGTCTCGCGGCGGAACGGCAGTTCCTCGACCGGCACCGCCAGCTTGAGGGTGGGGATCCGGGAGAACAGCGTGGACAGCACCACCTCCAGTTCCAGCCGGGCCAGGTTCTGGCCGATGCACTGGTGGATGCCGTAGCCGAACGCGAGGTGGTGACGGCTGTCCCGGGCGAGGTTCAGGGTGCCGGGGTCCTCGAAGACCTCCGGGTCGTGGTTGCCCGCCGCGGTGGACAGCAGGATGCCCTCGCCGGCCCGGATCACCATCCCGCCGATCTCGATGTCCTCGGTGGCGACCCGGTGGGTGACGTGGTCGGCGTGGCTGATGAAGCGCAGCAGCTCCTCGGTCGCCGCCGGGGCGGTGGCCGGGTCGGCCTGCAGCAGTGCCAGCTGGTCGGGGTGGCTGAGCAGGACGACGGCGCTCAGTGAGATCAGGCTGGCCGTGGTCTCGAACCCGGCGATCAGCAGCAGTACCGCCAGGCCGATCAGCTGGTCACGGTCGTCCAGCCCGTTCTCGTCGAACTTGACGATCAGCCGGGTCAGCAGGTCGTCCTCGGACGGGTCGGCGCTCTTCCGCTCGACGAGATCGGCCAGGTACGCCCGCATGTCGCCGAGGTTGGCCGCCCACTCCTCGGCGGTGACGGTGCGGTTGACCACGGTCCGGGCGCGCTGCTGGAACATCGCCCGGTCGCTGTACGGAACGCCGAGCAGCTCGCAGATCACCAGCGACGGCACGACCAGGCCGAGGTCCTGGACCAGGTCGGCCTCGCCGGGCTTGGCCAGCATCGTGCTGAGGCAGTCGTCGACGATCCCCTGGATGTAGGGGCGCATCGCCTTGACCCGGCGGAAGGTGAACTCGTTGACCACGGTGCGCCGGTAGAGGTTGTGCTCCGGCGGGTCCATCCAGGGCAGCACGCCCTTCCTGTCCACGTCCTGCTGGCCCTCGACCAGCGAGGGGAAGCCGGGCTTCATCGGGTCGGAGCTGACCCGCGGGTCGCCCAGCAGCTGCCGCACGAACTCGTACCTGGTCACCAGCCAGGCCGCCCGGTCGCCGGGGAGGGCCACCTTGCTGATCGGCCGCTCGGCGCGCAGTGCGGTGTACTCCGCGGGCGGGATGAAAGGGCAACTACGGACAATCGGGAACTGAGGAATTTCAGTCCCGAGCGACACATCATTCACGGAATTCTCACTTCCGGGCGCAGTGTGACTGGATTGCCTCCGTATTGATACTCGTGGTGCCAACTAAAGCCACTCTTAAGTGGGTTGGCCATGGTGCTGTTGAGCACCCTGCGACGCCCGGCCCCCCGGGGAGAGCATCTGCCGGAGCGCCGCGCCCGGCGCCGCCGGGCCAAGAACGCCCTTAAAGCCGCTTAAGCATTCGGCCTGAGGATCTCCGACGGAAGCGGCCCGGACGGGCAGCACGCCGACCACGCGGAGGGATCTGATGAGGCCCGAGGGAATCCATATCGTGTCAACGGGCACCGCCCTTCCCGGTCCGCCGGTCGACAATGCCGCCCTCGCCCGGCGCTTCGGCATGAGCGGCCAGTGGGAGGAGTGGATCCAGCTCTTCATCGGAACCGACACCCGGCACCTCTCGGTCGACCTGGACACCGGCGAACGCCGCAACACCCTCGCCGACCTCGCCGAACTGGCCGGCCGGCGCGCCCTCGAAGCCGCGTCCGCCGGGCCCGCCGACATCGACCTGCTGGTGATGGGCACCGCCACCCCGGACCGGCTGCTGCCGACCACCGCCTCGGTGGTCGCCGAACGGCTCGGCATCGACGGCGTCCCGGTCTACCAGCTGCAGTCCGGCTGCACCGGCGCGTTCCAGGCCCTCACCACCGCCCACCAGCTGCTCGGCACCGGTGCGTACCGGCGCGCGCTGGTGATCGGCGGCGAACTCAACGAGAAGTACTTCGACCTCGGCCAGGACTTCGGCGCGATGCGCCCCGAACAACTCATCAACTACGTGCTGTTCGGCGACGGCGCGGGCGCCGCGCTGCTCGCCGTCGAACCCGCCGGGGCACAGGCCGTGATCCGGCACAGCTCGGTCCGGCTGACCGGGCTCGGCCGGCCCGCCGGGCAGGTCCTCGAATGGTTCGGCCCCGCCGACCGGATGTCCGACCGGACCCCCGCCGTCGAGGACTACAAGGAGATCGAGGCCGCGGTGCCACAGATGAGCCGGGAGATCCGCGACCGGCTGCTCGCCGACCTCGGCTGGACCGAACAGGACGTCCACTACCTGCTGCCGCCCCAGCTCTCCGGCCGGATGACCCGCAAGGTGGTTGACGCCCTCGCACTGCCCGGCGCCACCGAGATCAGCTGCGTCGCCCGGACCGGCAACACCGGAAACGCGACACCGTTCTTCCAGCTCGAACGGGCGCTGGAGCTGATGGGCCGCGGCGACCGCGCCCTGGGCATCTCGGTCGAGTCCAGCAAGTGGATCCGGGCCGGCTTCGCGATCGAGCGGGTGTGAACACGATGACCGCCACCACCCCAGGCGCGGGCTCCCTGCTCGACCTGCACCGGGCCGGCCGGCTCGCCGCCGAGTACCCGCAGGTCCGCGCCCGCCTCGCGGACGCCGCCGGAGCCGAGTTCGAACGCGCCGGACAACTGCTCGCCCGGCTCGGCCCCGACCCGGTACTGCGCGCCCACGAAGGAGTGCCGCAGGTACGGGTGGCCGTCACCGGACACGGCAACCTCGCCATGCTGGTGCCGCCGCTGACCGCCGAACTCGCCCGGCACGGCCTCCTGCTGCGCCCGACCGTCACCGACTTCGACAGCTACGTCACCGAACTGTCCGACCCCGCCGGCGACCTGCACACCGCCCGGCCCGACCTGGTGCTCTGCGTGCTCGACCCGACGATGGTGTTCGACGACCTGCCCACCCCGTGGGACCTGGACTCCGTCCACACCGCCCTCGACCACCGGATCGGCCTGATCGAGGGCCTCGCCGAGCGCTTCGTGGCCGGCAGCGCCGCCACCCTGGTGCTCAACACCCTGCCGCTGCCGCGCCGGTTCGCCGCACAACTGGTCGACCACCGCTCGCGCGCCCGGCTCGGCGTGCTCTGGCGGGAGGCCGCCGCCCGGCTGCTGCGGCTCGGCGAGCGCAGCCCGCAGATCGTGGTGCTCGACCTCGACCCGCTGCTCGCCGACGGCGTGCCCGCCACCGACCCGCGGCTCAGCGCCTACACCGGCACCCACCTGTCCGCCCCGCTGCTCGCCGCCTACGCCAGGGAGGCCGCCCACCTGGCCCGGCACCTGCAGGGCCGGACCAAGAAGTGCCTGGTCGTCGACCTCGACGAGACCCTGTGGGGCGGCGTGCTCGGCGAGGACGGCCAGGACGGCATAGAGATCGGCGAGGGCCTGCGCGGCAAGGCGTTCAGCGCCTTCCAGAAGGTCCTGCGGCAGCTCGCCGCGCAGGGCGTGCTGCTCGCCGCGGTCAGCAAGAACGACATCGGGCCGGTCCGCGAGGTGCTCCGCTCGCACCCCGGCATGACCCTGCGCGAGGACGACTTCGTCCAGGTCCGGGCCGACTGGCAGGCCAAGCCCGGCCACCTGCGGGACCTCGCCGAGGTGATCGGCATCGGCCTGGACAGCTTCGTCTTCGCCGACGACAGCCCGCACGAGTGCGGGCTGGTCCGGGACCGCTGCCCCGAGGTGGACGTGGTCGCACTCGACGCCGAGCCCGCCCTGCACATCGAGAAGCTGCTCGCCGACGGCTGGTTCACCGTCCGCTCGGTCACCGCCGAGGACGCCGAACGCACCGCCATGTACCGGGCCGACGCGGCCCGCGGCGAACTGCGGGCGGCACACACCGGCCTCGACGACTACCTGCACGATCTCGGCATCACCGTCACACTCGCCCCGGCGACGCCCGCCGAGGTCCCCCGGATCTCCCAACTGACGCTGCGCACGAACCAGTTCAACCTGACCACGCAGCGGCTCCAGCCGGCCGAGGTGCAGCAGCGGATCGACGACCCGGCGCGCACCGTGCTGGCCGTGCAGGTCGGCGACCGGTTCGGCAGCAGCGGACTGACCGGCGCGCTGTTCCTGCGGCGGACCGGCGAGGTGCTGACCGTCGAGAACTTCCTGCTGAGCTGCCGGGTCCTGGCCCGCGGCGTCGAGGACGCCTGCCTCGCCGCGGTGCTGCGGCACGCCTCGGCGCTCGGCCTGCGCGCCGTCGAGGCCGAGTACCGGGCCACCTCGAAGAACGCCAAGGTGCGCGGCCTCTACCCCGGCCACGGCTTCCGGGAGACCGGCGGCGACAGCACCGCCACGGCCTACCGCCACCTGTTGGAGGAACTGCCCGCCGTGCCCGGCCACATCCGGCTGGTCGACCGCACCGGGCCCGCCCGGACCGCCGAGGAGGAGAAGCAGTGAACAGCCTGGAGGACTTCGCCGAGCTGATCGGCGATCAGATCGGCGTCCGCGTCACCGTCGAGGACCTGCACCGCAACATCGACGAGGTGCCCGGATGGGACTCGCTGCACGTGATGTGGCTGCTGACCGTGCTGGAACGGGAGACCGGGAACCAACTCCCCCTCCCGCAGGTGATCGAGGCCCCCACCCTCGCCCACGTGTACCGGCTGGCGGTGGGCGAATGACCCTCCGGCCACTGGTGCGGCAGCGCCGCCACACCTACTACTTCCTGCGCTCGATCAGGCGCTTCTCGCCGGTCTTCCTGGACACCGAGGTCGACATGACCCGGGTGCAGCAGGCCCGCGCCGAGGCCCGCGCCGGCGGCCTGCGGTACTCGGCGGTCGCCGCCGTGGTGCACACCGCCGCCCGCGCGCTCGCCGCCCACCCACGGGCCAACGCCACGCTGCACGGCGTGCTGCGGCCCCGGATCGACAGCCACGACCGGGTCGATGTGAAGGTCGTCATGGACAAGCACCTGGACGGCGAGCGGGTCGTGCTCTCCGCCGTGCTGCCCGGCGCCGACCTGGCCGACCTCGCCGAGATCCAGGACCGGCTCGCCCACTACCGCGACGGCGACCCCGACCTCATGCCGGAGTTCGCCCCCGTCAAGCGGCTGCAGCGGCTCCCCGTGCCGCTCGGCGCGCTGCTGTTCGGACGGGCGCTGAGCAGCCCGGCCGGCCGGCGGCGGATCATGGGCACGCTCGCCGTCTCCTCGCTCGGCCACCGGCCGGTCGACGGCTTCCACTCGGTCGGCGGCACCACCGTCACCCTCGGCCTCGGCCGGATCACCGAGCGGCCCGTGGTCCGCGACGGCCGGGTGGAGATCGCGCCCGTGATGCGCCTCAACCTCGCCTTCGACCACCGGGTGGTGGACGGCGCCGAGGCCGCCGACCTGCTCGCCGACATCAAGTCCGCACTGGAGGAGTTCAAGGCCCCCGACGGACCGCGCCCCGCCGGAGGCCCCGCGTGAACGACGTCGCCGAACTCAAGTCGTACGGGCTGGCGCACGCCAGGGCCCAGAACATCACGGAGGCCGCCTACCGGGAGGTGTGCGGGCGCATCGACTCCGACGACCGGGACGCCCCCGGCTCCTGGACCGGCGAGTGGAGCCGGGCCGCGGCCCGGCTGGAGGCCGAAGGCCGGCTGCTGGAGGCCTGCGGCTACTACAACCTCGCGCGGTTCCCGGCGGTCGACGGCCCGGCCCGGGCGGAGGCGCTGCGCGCATGCGTGCGGGTGTGCGCCGACTGGGCCGCCGGGAACGGCGTGGTCCGGCTCGAACTCCCCGTCCTCGGCGAGACGGTGCCGTGCTGGGCCAGCGGCCTGGACAGCACCGCGAAGCGGCCCCTGCTGCTGGTGATGGGCGGCATCATCAGCATCAAGGAGCAGTGGATGCCGCTGCTCGGCCGGGCCGCCCGGCTCGGCATGGCGGTGCTCGTCGCCGAACTCCCCGGCGTGGGGGAGAACCCGCTGACCTACGGCGCCGACAGCTGGCGGATGATCCCCCGGCTGCTGGACGCCGTCGCCGACTCCGCCGACGTCCAGCAGACCTACGGACTCACCCTCAGCTTCAGCGGACACGCGGCGCTGCGCAGCGCCGTCCACGATCCGCGGATCAGGGGCGTCATCACCATCGCCGCACCCGTCAGCGCCTTCTTCACCGACCCCGACTGGCGCCGCGGCCTGCCCGCGCTCACCGTCGACACGCTGGCCCGGCTCACCCGCACCGATCCCGAGCGGATCACCGGCGACCTGTCCCCCTGGGCGCTCACCGACGAGGAACTTGCCGCGCTGGACATCCCGATCCACTACCTGGCGACCCACGAGGACGCGATCATCCCCGGCGCGGACGTGGCCCGGCTGCGCAGCCGGACCCGGCGCACCGAGGTGCTGGAGTACCGCGACGCGCACGCCGGCCCCGGCAACGCCACCGAGACCCGGGTGTGGATCTTCCGCTCCCTGCTGCGGATGCGCGGCGTCCGCGGGCCGCTCCCGGTGCTGCTGTCCACCGCGGCCGCACTGCTCCGGCTGCGCCGGCTGGTCCTCGGCCTGCGCACCCGCCGAACCCGTGCCGCCGTCCCCGGCGCCCCGTCAACCCCCTCCGCAGAAAGGACGATTCCGTGAGCGACACCTCCACCCGGATCGACACCACCCGCCCGGGCCTGGCCCGGATGTACGACTACCTGCTCGGCGGTACCGAGAACCATCCGGTCGACCGCGCGCTGGTCGACGAGATCGCGGTGACCGACCCGGGAGTGTTCGCCGCCGCGCGCGCGAACCGGGACTTCCTGATCCGCGCCGTCACCTACCTGACCGAGGAGGTGGGCATCCGCCAGTTCCTCGACATCGGCTCCGGTCTGCCCACCCAGGACAACGTGCACGCCGTCGCCCGGGCGATCGACCCGGCGGCGCGCGTGGTGTACGTGGACAACGACCCGACGGTGGCCGCGCACGCCGAGTCGCTGGTGGCGGGCCAGGACGGCATCGCGGTGATCCTCGGCGACCTCGGCAGCCCGCAGGCCGTCCTCGACCACCCACGGGTGCGCGAACTCATCGACTTCGACCAGCCGGTGGCGCTGCTGCTGGTCGCCGTCCTGCACTTCGTCCCGGACCACCGGGACCCGTGGGCGGCGGTCCGGCTGCTGCTCGACGCGCTGCCCGCCGGCAGCCACCTGGTGCTCTCGCACGTGTCGCTGGACGAGCTCGACGACCTCGCCGAGACCACCGACCGGGCCTTCGAGAAGCGAGACATCCAGCTCAACGCCAACCGCACCAAGGCCCAGATCGGCCGCTTCCTGGACGGCCTCGAACTACTGCCCCCCGGCCTGGTCCAGACCACCGAGTGGCGTTCGGGGGCGGACGCCCCGCGCAGGGTCAGCGAAATGGTCATCTGGGCGGGCGTCGCCCGCAAGAACTGACCGCTACCGACAGCCGGCCACGGACCGGCAGCCGGCCACGGCGGGGCCCCGGCCCCGGTTTTTCGACGGAGGAGTGAGCAGGGTGGTTGCAGGAAACGCGAACATCGACGCCGACCGGTCCGCCGGGCCCGACCAGGACGCGGTGGCCGTCATCGGCATGTCCTGCCGACTGCCGCACGCCGACAGCCCGCAGGCGTTCTGGCAGCTCCTGCACGAAGGCCGGGACGCGGTGGCGCCGGTCCCCGCGCACCGCTGGGGGCCGGCCGGCGACGGACGGCCCCGGCACGCCGCCCTGCTCGACCGGGTCGACGGCTTCGACGCCGCGTTCTTCGGGATCTCGCCGCGCGAGGCGGTCGAGATGGACCCGCAGCAGCGCCTGGTCCTCGAACTCGGCTGGGAACTCCTGGAAGACGCCGGCCTGCTCCCCGCGCAGCTCCGCGGCTCCCGCACCGGCGTCTTCGTCGGCGCGATCTGGGACGACTGGGCCCACCTGCTCGGCCGCCGCGGCCCCGACGCCGCCACCGGCCACACCGTCACCGGCACCCACCGGAGCATCATCCCCAACCGGCTGTCGTACGTGCTCGGCCTGCACGGGCCCAGCCTCGCCGTGGACAGCGGCCAGTCCTCCTCCCTGGTGGCCGTCCACCTCGCCTGCGAGAGCCTGCGGGCCGGTGAATCCGAACTCGCCGTGGCCGGCGGCGTCAACCTCGACCTGCTGGCCGACACCACCGAGGTCTCGGCCAAGTTCGGCGCGTTCTCGCCGACCGGGCGCTGCCGCACCTTCGACGCCGCCGCCGACGGCTACGTGCGCGGCGAGGGCGCCGGACTGGTGCTGCTCAAGCCCCTCGCCCAGGCGGTGCGCGACGGCAACCGGATCCACTGCGTCATCCTCGGCAGCGCCGTCACCAACGACGGCGGCACCAGCGGCCTCACCGTGCCGAGCGCCGACCACCAGGCCGAGGCGGTGCGCCGCGCCCAGGCGGCGGCCGGCGTCCGGCCCGCCGAGGTGCAGTACGTCGAACTGCACGGCACCGGCACCCGGGTCGGCGACCCCGTCGAGGCCGCCGCGCTCGGCTCGGTGTTCGCCGCCGACCGGGCCGCCGACGCCCGGCTGCGGGTCGGCTCCGTCAAGACCAACATCGGCCACCTGGAGGCCGCCGCCGGCATCGCCGGGCTGCTCAAGACCGCGCTCAGCATCGGGCACCGCGAACTCCCCGCCAGCCTGCACTTCGGTGCCCCCAACCCCGAGATCCCGCTCGACGAACTCCGGCTTCAGGTGCAGACCCGGAACGAGCCCTGGCCGCGCCCCGCGGAGCGGCTGGTGGCGGGCGTCAGCTCGTTCGGCATGGGCGGCACCAACTGCCACCTGGTGCTCGCCGAACACCGCGCGGACACCCCCGCCCCTGCCGGGCCCGCGTCCGACCGCACCGTCCCCTGGCTGTTGTCCGGCCGCACCCAGGACGCCCTGCGCGGGCAGGCGCGGCGGCTGCTCGACCGGCTCGCGGAGGGGGCGGAGGGCACCGACGCCGAGCTCGGCCGCTCGCTCGCCACGACCAGGACCGCCTTCGGGCAGCGCGCCGCCGTGCTCGGCGGGGACCGCGCGACCCTGCTGGACGGCCTCGCCGCGCTCGCCGACGGCCGCCCCGCCGGCCACGTGCTGACCGGGAGCGCCGCGCCGCACGGTGGCCTGGCCCTGGTGTTCTCCGGCCAGGGCGCGCAACGGGCCGGCATGGGCCGCGAGTTGTACGGGGCGTTCGAGGTGTTCCGGCGCTCCGTGGACGAACTGTGCGCGGAGTTCGACGGCCTGCTGGAGCACCCGCTGCGGGAGGTGATGTTCGCCGAAGCGGGCAGCGACGCCGCCGCGCTGCTCGACCGGACCGCCTGCACCCAGCCCGCGCTGTTCACCTTCGAGGTGTCGCTGTACCGGCTGCTCCACTCGCTCGGCATCCGGCCCGACTACCTGATCGGCCACTCGGTCGGCGAACTCGCCGCCGCCCACGTGGCCGGCGTGCTGTCCGCACCCGCCGCCTGCCGACTGGTGGCCGGCCGGGGCGCGCTGATGCAGGCGCTGCCCGCGGGCGGCGCGATGGCCGCCGTCGAGGCCACCGAGGACGAGGTGCTGGCCGCCCTCGCCGAGCACGGCTTCGACGCGGGCATCGCCGCCCTCAACGCCCCCGGCTCCACCGTCGTCTCCGGCCCCGAGGCCGCGGTGGACGCCCTCGCCGCCGCCTTCGCGGAGCGCGGCCGGCGCACCCGCCGGCTCCAGGTCAGCCACGCCTTCCACTCCCGGCTGATGGAACCCGCACTGGACGGCCTGCGCGCCCTGGCCGCCGAACTGGACTTCGCCCCGCCCGCCGTGCCCGTCATCTCCAACCTCACCGGCAGGCAGGCCACCGCCGAGCAGCTCGCCTCCGCCGACTACTGGGCCGAGCACGTCCGCGCGGCCGTCCGGTTCGGCGACGGCGTGCGGACCCTGTACGGACTCGGCGTCACCCGCTTCCTGGAGATCGGCCCCGACGCGGCGCTGCTGCACATGATCCGGCAGAACCTGCCCGCGGACACCGTCCCCGCCCCGATCGTGGTGGCCGCACAGCGCCATGACCGGCCGCAGGAGGAGACCCTCGTCCGCTCGCTGGCGCAGCTCCACCTCACGGGCACCGAACCCGACTGGTCCGCCTTCTTCGCGCCGAGCGCCGCCCGCACCGTCCCCCTGCCGACCTACGCCTTCCAGCGGCAGAGCTACTGGCCCGAGCTCGGCGACCCGGCCCGCCCGGCACCGGCGCCCGGCACTTCGGCAGCCCCGGCCGCGCCCGCGGCGCCCATCGCCCCCGCGGCGCCCATCGCCCCCGCCGCACCGGCCGCGCCCGCAGCGGACCGGTCGGGCGCGCTGCTCGCCCTGGTGCGCGGCGAGGTCGCCGCCGTCCTCGGCCACGCCTCCGCCGCCGACGTTGACACCGAGGCGGTCTTCCGCGACCTCGGCCTGGACTCGATGATGTCGGTCGACCTGTGCGAGCGGCTCTCCCTCGCCACCGGCCTCGAACTGCCCACCACCTTGCTGTACGACTGCCCCAGCCCGCTCGCCCTCGGCCGGCACCTGGCCGAGCGGCTGGCCGGCGACACCGCCGCGCACGGCACGGAGCCGGCCGCCGGGGCGGCGCCCGCCGCCGACGAGCCGGTGGCGATCGTCGGGATGGCGTGCCGGTTCCCGGGCGGGGTGGTCTCGCCGGAGGACCTGTGGCGGCTGGTCGCCGACGGCACCGACGCGATCGGCGCCTTCCCCGACAACCGCGGCTGGGACCTCGACTCACTCTTCGACCCGGACCCCGAGCGCCCCGGCCGCTCCTACGTCGATGTCGGCGGCTTCCTCGCGGAGGCCGACCGGTTCGACCCCGGCTTCTTCGGGATCAGCCCCCGCGAGGCGACCGCGATGGACCCCCAGCAGCGGCTGCTGCTGGAGACTTCCTGGGAAGCGCTGGAACGGGCCGGCGTCGATCCGTCCGGCCTGCGCGGCAGCCGTACCGGCGTGTTCGTCGGCGCCGTCGCCCCCGAGTACGGCCCGCGCCTGCACCAGGGCGCCCAGGGCTACGACGGATACCTGCTGACCGGCAACACCTCCAGCGTCGCCTCCGGCCGCATCGCGTACACCCTCGGCCTGCACGGGCCGGCCATCACCGTGGACACCGCCTGCTCGTCCTCGCTGGTCGCGCTGCACCTGGCGGCCCAGTCCCTGCTGCGCGGCGAGTGCGAGCTCGCGCTGGCCGGTGGCGCTGCGGTCATGAGCTCGCCCGGCATGTTCGTCGAGTTCAGCCGTCAGCGCGGACTGGCGCCCGACGGCCGGGTCAAGGCCTTCGCCGAGGCCGCCGACGGCACCGCCTGGGCCGAGGGCGTCGGCATGCTGCTGCTGATGCGCCGCTCCGAGGCCGAGCGCCGGGGCCTGCGGGTGCTCGCGCTGATCCGCGGCTCGGCGGTCAACCAGGACGGGGCGAGCAACGGCCTCTCCGCGCCCAGCGGACCGGCCCAGGAACGGGTGATCGCCGCCGCCCTGGCCGCGGCCGGTCTGACCGGCGGGGACGTCGACGCGGTGGAGGCGCACGGCACCGGCACCAAGCTCGGCGACCCGATCGAAGCCCGGGCGCTGCTGGCCACCTACGGTCGGCACCGCGACCAGGCCCGCCCGCTGCTGCTGGGCTCGCTGAAGTCCAACATCGGCCACGCGCAGGCCGCAGCCGGCGTCGGCGGCGTCGTCAAGATGGTGATGGCCCTCCAGCACGGCCTGCTGCCGCAGACCCTGCACGCGGACGCGCCGAGCTCGCACGTGGACTGGAGCAGCGGCGCCGTCAGCCTGCTGCAGGAGCCCGTGCCGTGGGAGCGCGGCGAGCGGGTGCGCCGGGCCGCCGTCTCCTCGTTCGGCATCAGCGGCACCAACGCCCACCTGATCCTGGAGGAGGCCCCCGCCGCCTCCGACGGCGCGGCCACCTCCGACAGCGCCCCGGCCTGCGACGACGCACCCGCCTCCGAGGACGCCCCGGCCTGCGAGGGCACCGCCGTGCCGTGGCTGCTGACCGCCCGCGACGACACCGCGCTGCGGGAACTCGCCGAGCGGCTCGCCGCGATGCTCGCCACCGAGCAGGGCCCGCTCGACGTGGCGGCCGTCGGCCGCACCCTGGCCACCGCGCGGGCCCGCTTCGCGCACCGCGCCGTGATCACCGCGACCGGCCGCGACGACGCCCTGCGGGCGCTGCGCGCGCTCTCGGCCGGCGCCGCCGACGACGCGCTGGTGCGCGGCCTCGCCGAGCACGACATCCGGCCGGTCCTGGTGTTCCCCGGTCAGGGGTCGCAGTGGGTGGGGATGGCGGTGGAGTTGGCGGCGTCGTCGCCGGTGTTCGCTGGGCGGTTGGCGGAGTGCGGGGTGGCGTTGGGTGAGTTCGTGGACTGGTCGTTGGGGGAGGTGTTGGCGGGTGTGCCGGGTGCGCCGTCGTTGGAGCGGGTGGATGTGGTGCAGCCGGTGTTGTTTGCGGTGATGGTGTCGTTGGCGGAGTTGTGGCGGTCGTCGGGGGTGGTGCCGGCGGCGGTGGTGGGGCATTCGCAGGGTGAGATTGCGGCGGCGTGTGTGGCGGGTGCGTTGTCGTTGCGGGATGCGGCGCGGGTGGTGGCGTTGCGCAGCAAGGCGTTGCTGCGGTTGGCGGGCACCGGTGGCATGGTTTCGGTGGCCCTTCCCGCCGCCGAGGTCGAGCAGCGGCTCGCCGACTGGCCCGGCCGGCTGTTCGTGGCGGCGGCCAACGGCCCCCGGTCCACGGTGGTCTCCGGTGACCCCGGCGCCCTCGACGAACTGCTCGCCCGCTGCGAGCAGGACGGCGAACGGGCCCGCCGGATCCCGGTCGACTACGCCTCGCACTCCGCGCACGTCGAAGCACTGGAGGCGGAGCTCGCCGAGCTGCTGGCGCCGATCCGGCCGACGACTGCCGAGGTGCCGTTCCACTCCACGCTGACCGGCGCGCTGATCGAGGACACCACCCAACTGGACGCCGGCTACTGGTACCGCAACCTGCGCAACCCCGTCCGGTTCGAACAGACGGTCCGCGGTCTCGTGGAACAGGGCCACGTCCTGTTCGTGGAGGCCAGCCCGCACCCGGTGCTCACCGTCGGCATCGAGGAGACCCTCGACAGCACGGGCGTCCACGGCACCGCCGTCGGCTCGCTGCGCCGCCGGCAGGGTGGCTACCCGCGCTTCCTCGACTCGCTGGCCCGCGCGATCGCCGCCGGCGCGCCGCTGGACCCCGCCGCGCTGTTCCCCGGCGCCGGGCCCGCCGTCGAGCTGCCCACCTACCCGTTCCAGCGGGACAGCTACTGGCTTGCCGAACCGCCCGGCACCGGCGGCGCCGCCGCCGACTTCGGCCTGCAGGCCGACGACCACCCGCTGCTCGGCGCGACCACCACTCTCGCCGACAACGAGCAACTGGTCTTCACCGGACGGCTGTCCCGGCGCACCCACCCGTGGCTCGTCGACCACCGGGTCGGCGACACCGTGCTGCTGCCCGGCACCGCCTTCGTCGAACTCGCCCTGCACGCCGGGCAGCGGACCGGCCACGGACACCTGGAGGAACTCACCCTCGAAGCGCCACTGATCCTCCCCGAGGCGGGCGCCGTGCGCCTGCAGGTCTCGCTCACCGCGCCCGACGGGAGCGGACGGCGCTCGCTCACCGTCTCCTCCCGGCCCGAGGACGCCGACACCCCCCAGGAGGAGTGGACCCGGCACGCCACCGGAACCCTGCGCCGCAGCGCCGCGGCGCCCTCGGCGCTGCCGCAGCAGTGGCCGCCGGCCGGCGCGCACCCGCTCGACCTCACCGACCTCTACCCGCGGCTCGCCGACCAGGACTACCACTACGGGCCGCTGTTCCAGGGCGTCACCCGGGCCTGGTCGGACGGCGAGACCACCTACGCCGAGATCAGCCTGCCCGCGGACCAGCGGTCGGCGGCCGAGGCGTACGGCCTGCACCCGGCGCTGCTGGACGCGGCCCTGCACCTGCTGGTCCTCGACCCTGCGGCCGCCGCCCCCAGGCTGCCGTTCTCCTGGTCGGGCGTCAGCCTGCACGCGGTCGCGGCCACCGACCTGCGGGTCCGGCTGACCAGGCGCGCCGACGGCACCGCCTCGATCGAGGCCGCCGACCCGACCGGCGCGCCGGTGGTCTCCGTGGACGAACTGACGCTCCGTGAACTGAACACCACCGTCGGCCGACCCGCATCGCACCCGGTGCTCGAAGTCGCCTGGCTCCCGATGCCGACCGACACCGCGACCGTGGCGGCGCCCGCGCCCGGCGCCTGGGCCTTCGTCGGTCCCCACACGCTGGACACCACCGGTCTGCCCGTCACCCGGTACTCCGACCTCGCCGCCCTGCTCGACTCGCTCGGCCCCGACAGCACTCTGCCCGAGGTGGTGGTGTGTCAGGTGGGGTTGGTGGATGAGGGGTTGGGTGTGGCGGTGGGTGCGCGGGGTGTGGTGGAGGGTGTGTTGGGTTTGGT
>NZ_JBHWEN010000042.1:0-37050 GCF_042734215.1 Kitasatospora sp. NPDC059673
CGCAGCGGGGCGACGGTGATCTGACGTTCTTCGGTGCGTCGGCGAAGTGCTTCGCGTCGGACGTGGCGATGGAGGTCACGACGGACGCGGTGCAGCTGCTGGGCGGGTACGGGTACACGCGGGACTACCCGGTGGAGCGGATGATGCGCGACGCGAAGATCACCCAGATCTACGAGGGCACCAACCAGGTCCAGCGCATCGTCATGGCCCGCAACCTGCCGTAGCAGGAGAAGCGAAACCAGGTCGCTGGGAGCTGAGCGGGTGCGAAAACAGGGGCGCGGGGAACTGCGCGAAGCGGAAGGCACCCCACCGCAAGATCGCGACGCAGGACTATGACCTGCACGTGATCGCGACCTAGCTGGCGGTCGCTCCTTGCCCGCGCAGTTCCCCGCGCCCCTGGTTGTGCTCCCCCTGGTTCCGCTCTCCCTGGGTTGGCGCCCTCACACCCACCTTCCGGGCCGGGGCGCCGGCCCAGATTTCGTTCGGGCCCGTGGACCGGGTGAGCACCGCGTTCGCGCCGATGATGGTCCCGGCGCCGACCGTCAGAATGCCGGACTTGCAGACGATCTTCGCGCCGGCGCAGACCACCACCCCGTCCTCCAGCACCACCCGTCGCATCGCGGATTCCTCCTGCGGTACCCACGGGTCGGCGCGCCCGATGGTGACGCCGTTGTAGAGGGTGACGTTCGCGCCGAGGGTGGTGAAGGGGTGCAGGACGGTGCCGAAGCCCCGGTGGTAGACGAGCAGGCCGGGGCCGATCTCGGCGGCGGCGGGGACCTCCACCCCGTAGAGGGCCAGGGCTTCCTGGACCAGGCGGCCGAACAGCCGGCTTCGGCGGCGGTAGATGAGGGAGGTCACCAGCGACATGCCGGACATTGTCGCGGCGATCGCCCTGGCGCACGTCAACGACGCGCTGGAGGACGGGAGTTCGAAACTCCCGCCGTCCTGCGCCAGGCGCTCACTTGGTGTCGGGCACCGCAGTGTCGTTCTTCATCGCGTCGAAGACGGCCTTGGACTTGGCCGGGTCCCACTTGACGGCGGATTCGCCGGTGGGGGTGCGGTAGTCGGGGTTGCCGATCGGGACGGTGATGGTCTGGCCGTCGCCGCCGGTGACGCCCTTCATGGCGAGGAACATCGAGCCGAGGTCGGTGAGGCCGGCGTCCTTGTCGACGATCAGGGTGTCCAGACCGGCGGAGGCCAGCGGGTAGAAAGTGAAGGGATTGAGCAGGGTGCCGGGGGAGGCGGCCTGCTTGGCGAGGGCGCTGAGGAACTTCTGCTGGTTGCGCATCCGGCCGAGGTCCTGGTCGGCCATCTGGTGCCGCTGGCGGACGAATGCGAGGGCCTGCTTGCCGCTCAGGGTCTGGGTGCCGGCCTTGAGGTCGAGGCCGGAGTCCTTGTCCTTGATCGGCTGGTCGATGGTCATTTCGACGCCGCCGACGGCGTCGACCAGGCCGACGAACCCGGCGAAGCCGATCTCCGCGTAGTGGTCGATCCGCAGGCCGGTGTTGGTCTCGACGGTCTGCACCAGGAGCCGGCCGCCGCCGCTCGCGAAGGAGGCGTTGATCTTCCGGGTGGCGGCGGCTATGGACTTTCCGTTGCCGGAGGTGTCCTGGTGCGCGGGTATCTGCACCCAGGAGTCGCGCGGGATCGACATCAGGGTGTTTCCGTGGTCGCCGATGTGCAGGATCATCATCGAGTCGCTGCGCTTGCCCTCGGCGGAGCCGGTGTGGAGGGAGTCCTCCTGGGCGTCGGTCAGGCCCTCGCGGCTGTCCGAGCCGACGATCAGCCAGTTGGTTCCCTTGCCGGCCGGCGGGCGGCCCGGATAGTCGGCGAGCACGTTCTCGTGCCGGAGCTTGCCGTCCGCCCAGAAGTAGGTGCCGGTGAGGGTCGTGAGCAGCACCAGGACCAGGCCGAGCGCCGAGTATCCGATGATCTTCTTGCGCGAGCGGCGCGGCCGGGCCGGCTGCTGGGCGGCATCGCCCGACGGGTTCGGCCCGGGCTCGTACGGCGGCCGGCCACCGTACGGAGGCCGGTCACCGGGGCCGCTGGGCGTGCCGGGGCCGCCGGGCGTGCCGCCGCCCTGGTACGGGGGCTGGTCGGGGCGGGAGAGCGGGACGCCCGTACCGCGCGGATTCAACGACGGCGGCAGCGGCGGCTCCGAGGCCGCCCCGCCCCGGCCGCGTGCCGCGTCGCCCTGCCCGTATGCGCCGCCCCCCGGGCGCTCCTGCCACGTGTTCATGAGGGGAAGGATGCCCGAACCGCGGGCCGCGTAGTGATCGTCCGGGTCGGCCGGGGCTCCTTGTGGCCGATTTGATGCAGGGCCCGGACCGTTCGGTGCGGTGTTCATCGGCCGGACACGTTCTTGACCCGGTAAAACCGTGCGTGTTTGCATGGCCGCATGGAGCAGCGGAAGGTCCTCACCCGTCGGCGGCACGTCGACCACGGTCGGGTGTCCTGCTCGCTGTGTCGCGGCTGAGTCCTCGCCGCACCTTCACCCTCATCGCGAGCCCCGCGTACCCGCACCCGCACCCCCGTGCCTGCGGCTGCGTCCGCGCCCTCGCGTTCCCGTTCTCCCCGTTTCCGGCCGCCGTGCGCGCGGCCGTACGCACCGAGGTGACTCCATGGCCGTGATCCTGTCCGTCTCCGGTTCCCCGTCCCTGACCTCCCGCACCACCCGGCTGCTGCGGCACGTCGACCGCCGGCTCGTCTCGCACGGTCACCGGGTGGACGCGCTGGACGTCCGTACGCTGCCCGCCGAGGCGCTGCTGTCCGCCGACACCACCGACCCGGCCATAGCCCGCGCCGTCGAGCTGTTCGAGCGGGCCGACGCAGTGGTGATCGGCACGCCGGTGTACAAGGCCGCCTATTCGGGCCTGCTGAAGGCGCTGCTCGACCTGCTGCCGCAGTACGCGCTGCGCGGCAAGACCGTTCTGCCGCTGGCCACCGGCGGCTCCACCGCGCACGTGCTGGCGGTGGACTACGCGCTGCGCCCGGTGCTGACCTCGATGGGCGCCGCGCACGTCACCCAGGGCTGGTTCGTGCTGGACCGGCACATCGGGGTGCGCGAGGACGGCGGCACCGAGCTGGAACGGGAGACCGAGGTGCTGCTGACCCCGGTGGTGGACGCGTTCTCCGCCGCGCTCCGGCCGCGGGCCGAACTGGCCACCGCCGGCTGACAGTTCGTCAACCGCCGGGATCCGGACCCCTACCCCGCGGGGCGCGAACCCCTAAGGGAGAGGGCCCGGGTCCCGGAGCGTTCCCCGGTGGTGGCGTTCGTCCCGGTGGAGGACGCCCGGGCGCGGCGCGGCCGGGAGGCTTGAGGCATCGGGCGGACCCCACCCCACCTCAAGGAGCACGCAGTGACCACGGCACCGAGCGCCGCGCACCTCACACCCGTAGTCGATCAGAACGATGTCGCCGCCCGGGCCCGGCAGGTGACCAAGGCCTACGGTTCGGGCGAGACCCGGGTGGCGGCGCTGAACGCGGTCGATGTGGACATCCAGCGCGGCCGGTTCACCGCGATCATGGGCCCGTCGGGCTCCGGCAAGTCGACCCTGATGCACTGCCTGGCCGGCCTGGACAGCGTCTCCGAGGGGCGGATCTGGATCGGTGACACCGAGGTCACCGGCCTGAAGGACAAGCAGCTGACCCGGCTGCGCCGCGACAAGATCGGCTTCATCTTCCAGGCGTTCAACCTGCTGCCGACGCTGAACGCGCTGGAGAACATCACGCTGCCGATGGACATCGCCGGCCGCAAGGCCGACCGGGCGTGGCTGGAGCAGGTGATCGAGACCGTCGGCCTGTCCGGCCGGCTGAAGCACCGGCCCGGGCAGCTCTCCGGCGGCCAGCAGCAGCGCGTCGCGGTGGCCCGGGCGCTGGCCGCCCGGCCCGAGATCATCTTCGGCGACGAGCCGACCGGCAACCTGGACTCCCGTTCCGGTGCGGAGGTGCTCGGCTTCCTGCGCCGCTCGGTGGACGAACTCGGCCAGACCATCGTGATGGTGACGCACGATCCGGTGGCCGCCGGCCACGCGGACCGGGTGCTGTTCCTCGCCGACGGCGTGATCGTCGACGAGATGCACAACCCCACCGCCGACTCCGTCCTGACCCGCATGCGCCGTTTCGACGGCAAGCGCACCAGCTGAGACGGGACCGGGAACGATGCTGCTCAAGACTTCGCTGCGGAGCTTCCTCGCGCACAAGTGGCGCCTGGTGCTCTCCCTGCTGGCCGTGGTGCTCTCGGTCGCCTTCGTGGCCGGCACCCTGGTCTTCTACAACACCGCCACCACCACCTTCGACCGGCTGTTCGCCGCCACCGCCTCCGACCTGTCGGTGCGCAAGGCGCAGGACGAGCTGACCGCCGGCGGCCCCGGCCGGGCCCCGACCGTCCCGGTCGCCACCCAGCAGAGGCTCGCCGCCGAACCGGGCGTCAAGGCCGCCCTCGGCGAGGTCATGGTCTCCTCCGCCACCCTGGTCGACCCGGCCACCAACAAGCTGGTCGGCCCGACCAGCGGCGCCCCCACCCTGACCGGCAACTGGACGGACTCCCCGCGCAAGTCACTGGACATCACCTCCGGCCACCAGCCGCAGGGCTCCGACCAGTTGATGCTGGACGCCGACACCGCCAAGAAGTCCGGCCTCGGCCTGGGCGGCAAGGTCCGGGTGATCACCGAGACCGGCAGCCACGACTTCACCGTCTCCGGCATCGCCACCTTCCGGACCACCAACCCCGGTGCGGCGCTGGCCTTCCTGGACACCCCGACCGCGCAGCGGGTGCTGCTCGGCACCGAGGCGTACACCTCCGTCGAGGTGTTCGGCGACGGCAGCCGCAGCAACGACGAGCTGAAGACCGCCGCGCTGGCCGACCTCGGCAACGGCTACCAGGCGAAGACCGCCGCCGAGCAGCAGAAGGAGAACTCCGAGGGCGTCGGCTCGTTCCTGAAGTTCATGAAGTGGGCGATGCTCGGCTTCGCCTTCCTGTCCGCCGCCGTCGGCATCTTCCTGATCGTCAACACCTTCTCCATGCTGGTCACCCAGCGCACCCGGGAGATCGGCCTGCTGCGCGCCATCGGCGGCAGCCGGTCGCAGGTCAACCGTTCGGTGCTGGTCGAGGGCCTGATCCTCGGCCTGATCGGCTCCACCATCGGTATCGGCGCCGGCCTCGGCCTGGCCGCCGGCATGATCCAGCTGATGCAGGCGACCGGGATGAACCTGGACGCCTCCTCGCTCCAGGTCACCTGGGCCGTCCCCGTGGTCGGCTACGCCGTCGGCCTGCCGGTCACCCTGCTCGCCGCGTTCTTCCCGGCCCGCCGCGCCGCCCGGATCACCCCGATGGCCGCGCTGCTCGACCACTCGGCCCCCGCCGAACCCCGCGCCAACCGGATCCGGGCCGCGGTCGGCCTGCTGATCACCGGCGCCGGCGCCGCCGCGCTGGTGCTCGCCGCAGGCTCGCCCGGCTCCACCGGCGGCCTGCTGCTGGGCCTCGGCCTGCTGGCCACCCTGGCCGGCTCGGTGGTGCTCGGCCCGCTGCTGGTCTCCGTCCTGGTCCGGCTGCTCGGCGGCCTGCTGCCCGCGCTGTTCGGCCCCGCCGGGCGGCTCGCCCAGCGCAATGTGATCCGCAACCCGCGCCGCACCGGCTCCACCGCCGCCGCGCTGATGATCGGCCTGGCCGTGGTGATCGGCGCCTCGGTGGTCACCTCCTCGATGGTCGGCTCGATGACCGCCCAGATCGACAAGTCCGTCGGCGCCGACTACGTGGTGGAGGGCCGCACGAACGGCCTCACCCCCGCGATGACCGAGGCCGCCCGGCGCACCAAGGGCCTCGACCACCTCACCGAGCAGCGCAACGTCCCTGCCGAGGTCGCGCTGCCCGACGGCGGCACCCTGCGCACCCGGCTCGCCGTCTCGAACGCCGACTACCTGCGCGACTTCCGGCTCCCGGTGGCCGCCGGCAGTGCCGAGGCGGTGTTCGCCGGCGGCAGCCTCTCGGTCGGCCAGGACTTCGCCGACGAGCACCACGTCAAGGTCGGCGACCAGCTCACCGTCAACTACGGCGAGGGCCGCACCCAGACCCTCAAGGTCGCCGCCGTGATCAAGACCGGCAACCAGCTGTTCGACCACCGCTTCTTCACCGACACCGACACCGTCGCCAAGGCGATGAACGGCCAACTGCCGCCCGCCGGCGTGGCGTTCGGCACTGCTGCGGCCGGCGCCGACAAGGCCGCGGTGCTCGCCGACCTGCAGAAGTCGCTGGCCGAGTACCCGCAGCTGATGGTCAAGGACCAGGCCGGCTACAAGGAGATGGTCAAGTCCCAGTTCGACCAGCTGCTCGCCATGGTCTACGGCCTGCTCGGCCTGACGATCGTGGTCGCCGTCCTCGGCGTGGTCAACACGCTGGCGCTGTCCGTGGTCGAGCGCACCCGGGAGATCGGCCTGCTGCGCGCCATCGGCCTGTCCCGCCGTCAGCTGCGCCGCACCGTCCGCCTGGAGTCCGTGGTGATCGCCCTGTTCGGCGCCGTCCTCGGCGCCGTGCTCGGCCTCAGCTGGGGTGTCACCGCCCGCGCCGTCCTCTCCGAGCAGGGCCTGACGGTGCTGACCATCCCGACCGGCACCGTCGTCACCGTCCTGATCGGCTCCGTGCTGGTCGGCCTGGTCGCCGCCCTCGTCCCGGCCTTCCGCGCCGCGAGGATGAACGTCCTGGCCGCCATCGCCACCGACTGACGGACCGCCACGCCACCTGGCCCGCCCGGAGCATCCGGGCGGGCCCGTGTCGTTCCGGGCCGCCGTGAAGTGCCGTCACCGGCACCCGGTTGACGCCCCGGCCGGCCCGCGACACCGCCATGTGCGGACACCCCTCCCGCCGGCCGGTCCGAATCGCTCCTCTCCTCGACGTGGCCTCGTGGCTGATCGTCAACAGCGGTTCGCGCAACGGGAATTGAAACTCTCTTTACCTCCGGTGCGAGCGCCCCGGAAGACGCCTGTCACAATCGCGCGCATGTCGGAATACCCCGTGCCTCCGCTGCCCGCCGCGCCCGCGCTGACGCTGGCCGCCGCCGACCAATGGCGGGCCGCCCGGGTGTGGCCGAGGCTGCACAGCCGCTGGCTGGCGCTGCTGCCCGTGGTGACGGTGGTGGTGGCGATGGTGATCGACCGGACGCCGGAGCGCTGCGATTCGTGGCGGTCCTGCACCGTGCCGTACGCCGAGAGCGCCGCGCCCGCCGTGCTGCTGGTGGAGTTCCTGGTGCTGCTGCTGCGCCGGAACACTGGTTTCGTGGTGCCCGCCGTGGTCGGCCTGCTGCTCTGGTTCCTGCCGAACGCGCTGCCCGGCCCCTGGCTGCCGGTTGCCGCCTGCGCCGCGCACCTCGCAGCCGCCGCCGCGCTGTACCGGGCGGAGGCCGGCCACCGCCGTGCCGAGGCCCAACTGGCCACGCTGATGGGCCCGTCGGTGCCCTACCCGTGGACGCTGCGGGGCGGCGACTCCCCGATCGACCCGCCGGCGGTGCCCCAGGTGCGGCGGATCCTGGCCGCCCTGTTCGGGGCGGGCGCGGTGGTGCTGCTGGTGGCCGGTGTGTCGCAGACCGAGGACGGCATCGGCCGGGCCGCCCGCGCCGACCGGACGTGGGGCATCGTGCGCACCGTCCACGACGGCGGCGAGGGCGCCACCGTCGAGTACCGGCTGCCGCACGACTTCCGCACCCTCACCGCCGAGGTGGGCGGCGAACGCACGGTCGGCGAGCAGGTCCCGCTGCTGGTCGACGGCACCGGCTGGTACCGGGCCGCCGACGAGTGGCAGAACTCCACGGTGTGGTGGCTCGGCGTCGGCGCCTTCGGCACCTTCGCCGTCCTGCTGGTCCTCTCCGCACGTCGCACCACCCTGGCCCGCCGAACCATCGGGGACAGCGCGCCCGCCCTGCGGGTCCGGGTCCGGCGGACGGAGGCCGGCGCCCTGGAGGTGCTGCCGGTGGACGGCGGAGACCGCGAGGCGGGTCTGTGGCGGCTGCTGCGGTTCGGCGACGGGGCCGCCCAGTACGCGTCCGCCGGCCCCGGCGGGCCGGCCGCCTGGATACCCGACCCCGGCGGCGAAGCGGACGACGAGCGAAGCTCGGACACCCCCGTCGAAGCGCTGCTCTACCGCTGGATCGGCCGCAACCGGCTCCTGGTGTTCCGCTCCCCGGAGGCGCCGCACCGGTGGACGGCCGCACACGCCGCCGTCCTGACCGCCCCGTCCGAGCGGCACCGCGCCGTGCGCGACGAGGCGGCCCTGGTGAAGACCGAGGCCGCCCGCCACCTGGCGGCCGACCTCGCCGAACACCCCGACGGCAGCCCGGAACCGGCCCGGGTGTTCGGCCTGCCCACCGCGCTGCGCTGTGCGGCGGCCCCGGTCGCCGCCGTGCTGATCGGCGTGGTGATGGACTTCCTGGCCGATCAGGACAACGTGATGGACCGCCTGCTCCGCCCGCTGCTGATGGGAAGTGGGCTTCTGCTCGCCGTCATGGGCGGGTTCGGCTGGCAGCTCGCGGTGGACCGCGACGGCGTCGCCTTCAGCGGCGTGCTGCGGGCGGGCCGGGCGAGCTGGCAGCAGGTGACGGCGGCGGCGGTGCACCGGGGCCGCTTCACGCTGCGCGGCGGGCTCCGGGAGTTCGGCTTCCCCGTGCTCCCGGCCCGCCTGCTGCACCGTCACTTCGGCGGCGAGTTCGACCCGCAGCAGGTCGCCCGCACCGTCACCGCGCTCGCCCGGCGCCCGGAGCGCCGCCCGCTGAGCGTGCTGCCCGCGAGTACGGTCGGTTCGGTGCTGTGGCTGAACCGCCTGGTGCTCGCCGGCTACCTGGGGTGGGTGGTGGCCCAGTACCTGCTGCGCTGACCGCCCGTCAGGCCGGGCAGCTGATCTCGTTGCCGCTCTCCGCCCCGGCCACCGGGCCCGCGGCGGCCGGGGCGGGCGCGGGCCCGGTGGCCGGGCTCTTGTAGTCGCTGCCCGCCACCACCTGGAAGGTCGCGCCGAGGTTCGGGACCTTGACCAGTTCGGCGTCCGGCAGCGCGGCGGCCAGCGTCCTCACCGACTCGTCCCAGTGCGGGTCGTAGCGGATCACGGTGCGGGTGGCGGCCGGTCCGTTGCCGGGCGCGTTGGACGGGGTGCCGGTGGTGACGAACCCGGCCTTGCGCAGGTCCTCGTCCACCCGGATGCCCAGGCCCTGCACGCCCGCGCCGTTCAGCACCTGCACCCGCACCTGCTCGGGAGGAACCGTTCCGGCAGTCGGCGCCGTCGAGGGGGCCGCCGCCGGCGCGGGACCGGTCAGCGGCCGCCCGGCCCGGACCGCCTCGAACAGCGCCTTCGCGCCCTTCTCGTCCCACAGCACGGTCGAGCCCCAGCCCGGCACCGGATGGTCCACCGAGGACAGCGGCACCGTCGCGAAGTCCGCGTTCGACGCCGACACGTCCTTCAACCGGGTGGCGAAATCCAGCAGTTCGGCGTTGCCCAGGCCCTTGTCCACCTTCACCGACCGCAGCACGGTGTCCATCACCCCGGTCAGCTTCGCCGGATTGAGCAGGGTGCCACCGGAGGACGCCTGGCGCAGCAGCTGCGCCAGGAACTTCTGCTGGCGGTGCATCCGCCCGAGGTCCGAGGAGCCGTCCACGTGCCGGGCCCGGACGTAGCGCAGCGCCCCCGCACCGTCCAGCCTGCTGGTGCCGGCCGGCAGGTCGAGGCCCGAGTAGTCGTCCTTCAGCGGCTTGGGCGAGCACACCTCGACGCCGCCGAGGGCGTCCACGGTGGAGACGAAACCGAGGAAGTTCACCTCGATGTAGTGGTCGATCCGCAGCCCGGTGTTCTGCTCCACGGTGCGCACCGCCAGCGGCGCCCCGCCCATCCCGTAGGCGGCGTTGATCTTGCCCTTGGAAGCGGGCACCTGCTTGCCGGAGACCAGGTCCTGGTGCGCGGGGATGTCCACGTACGAGTCGCGCGGCACGGACACCACGGTGGCCCGGCCGCGGTCCGCGGACAGCTGGACGATCATCATGGTGTCGGTGCAGTGGCAGGACTCGCCGCCCGCGTGCAGCACGTTCTTCAGGGTGGCTTCCGGGATGCCGTCCCGCTCGTCGGTGCCGACCACCAGGAAGGTCGAGGCCCCGTCGTCGGCGGGCCGGTCCGGGCCGCCGCCGATCGCGTCCACCCGCCCCAGCGAGGAGCCGACCCCGTTCAGCACCGCCCAGCCCGCGCCGGAGGCGGCCAGTACCGAGAAGGAGAGCGTGCCCGCCGCCCACATCCCCCAGCGCCGGCGGCGCCTCCGACTGGATCCGGTCAGGCGTACGAGCTGGCGCTGAGCAGGCATTCTCCGAATGCTAAGCGCTGCGGCGCGCCCGGCCCGGGCGACGCGCCGGACCGGGACCGACCCGGGCCGACACCCGGCGGTCCGCGCCGGTACGCTCGGGCACGATGAACACCAAGGCTGCTGAGGAGCTGCCGGCGGTCTCCGTGATCATGCCGGTGCTCAACGAGGAACGTCACCTGCGCACTGCCGTCCACCGGATCCTGGAACAGGAGTACGGCGGCGAACTGGAGGTGGTGATCGCACTCGGCCCGTCCACCGACCGGACCGACGAGATCGCCGCCACCCTGGTCGCCGAGGACCCACGGGTGCGCACCGTCCCCAACCCGACCGGCCGCACCCCCGCCGGCCTGAACGCCGCGATCCGGGCCAGCCGGCACCCCGTGGTGGTCCGGGTGGACGGCCACGGGCTGCTGACGCCCGGTTACATCGCCACCGCCGTCCGGCTGCTGGACGAGATGGACGCCGCCAACGTCGGCGGCATCATGCACGCCGAGGGCGAGACCGAGTGGGAACGCGCCGTCGCCACCGCGATGACCTCGAAGATAGGTGTCGGCAACGCGGCCTTCCACACCGGCGGCCTGGCCGGCCCCGCCGACACCGTCTACCTCGGGGTGTTCCGCCGCGAGGTGCTGGAGCAGCAGGGCGGCTACAACGAGGAGTTCATCCGCGCCCAGGACTGGGAGCTGAACTACCGGATCCGGCAGGCCGGCGGACTGGTCTGGTTCACCCCGCAGCTGAAGGTCACCTACCGGCCCCGGCCGACCCCCCGCGCGCTGTCCAAGCAGTACAAGGACTACGGCCGCTGGCGCCGGGTCGTCACCCGCTACCACCGCGGCTCGGTCAACCTGCGCTACCTGGCCCCGCCGGCCGCCCTGCTCGGCGTGGTCGGCGGAGCGGTGCTGGGCGCCGCGCTGCACCCGGTGTTCCTGGTGCTGCCGGGCGGCTACTTCGCGGCGATCGTGGCCGGCGGCCTGCTGGAGGGCCGCGGCCTGTCCGCCAAGGCCCGGGTGCAGGTCCCGCTGGCCCTCGCCACCATGCACCTGAGCTGGGGCTTCGGCTTCCTCACCTCGCCGCGCAAGCTGGCCCGCAAGGTGATCGCCTCCACCCCGCCCGCGCCGATCGACCCGGCCACCACCGGCCGCGCCTGACCGGCCGTCGAGGACGGTCCCCGGAAGGCCGGACGGGGGCCGTCCACCCGCGCTAGGGTCGCGCCATGACGAGCAGCGCCCCCAGGATCGAGGCCACCGCCGACGTCGACCCGCGCGCCACCGTCGGCCCGGGCAGCACCGTCTGGCACCTCGCCCAGGTCCGCGAGCACGCCGAGATCGGCGCCGAGTGCATCATCGGCCGCGGCGCCTACGTCGGGCCCGGCGTGCGGCTCGGCAACCGGGTCAAGCTGCAGAACCACGCCCTGGTGTACGAGCCCGCAGTGCTGGAGGACGGCGTCTTCGTCGGCCCGGCCGCCGTCCTCACCAACGACCGGTACCCGCGCTCCGTCGAGCCGGACGGCCGGCTCAAACGCGGCGAGGACTGGCACGCCCGCGGTGTCACGCTCCGGCAGGGCTGCTCGATCGGCGGCCGGGCCGTGCTGGTGGCCGGCGTCACCGTCGGCCGGTGGGCGCTGGTCGCGGCCGGTGCGGTGGTGCACCGGGACGTCCCCGACTTCGCGCTGGTCGCCGGGGTGCCCGCCCGCCGGATCAAGTGGGTCGGCCGGGCCGGCGAACCGCTGGAGCCCGTCGGCGAAGGCCGCTGGCGCTGTCCGCGCACCGGCGAGCGGTACACCGAGACCGCCCCCGACACGCTCGTCCCGGACGCCGAACTCCCGTCCTGACCGGGCTACTTGAACTTCGACGCGCAGACGTTGGTGTCGTCCGCCCGGACCCGCTGGAGATCCTTCGGGGCCTCGGTCGGAACCGCCGACGGCACGCCCGCCCCGACGAAATCGGCACCCAGCACCACCAGCAGGCCGTCCCGGCCCGCCGCCCGCACCGCCGTCGCGGGCAGCCCGAGCGCGGCGGCCACCGCCCGCGCCCGGTCCTCCTGGCCGGCCGGGTAGGACACCGAACTGGCCTGGCGGGCATCCGTGTTGCTGCCGATGACGGCCGAGGTGAACCCCTTCGCCCGCAGCACCGAGGCCGCCCGGCCGGCCTGCCCGGGCGTCCCGGTGCCGTTGCGGACCGTCACCCGCACCTCGCCGGCGTCCAGCGGGGACGGGCTCGGGGTCGGGGCCGGGGTGGGGGAGGCCGGTGTCTGCTGCTGCGCGGCCTCGGTCAGTGAACGGTCCGCGGCGATCATCGCGAACAGCTGCTGCGCGTCGCCGGGCTTGAGGACCAGCCGGTTGTTGTCCGTCGGGTCGTCCAGCACCGGCACCGTGGTGAAGGTGATGTTCCTGGTGTTCACCCGGGAGATGTCCAGCACCAGGTCCTTCAGCCGGTTGACGTCGTTGAGGGCGCTGTCCACGGTCAGCGCCTTGGTGGCGGCGTCCGCCAGGCTCCACAGCTTGGCCGGGCTGGTCAGGGTGTCGCTGCTCTTCATCTTGCGGATCATCGAGCTGATGAACTGCTGCTGGAGCGGAATGCGCGTCAGATCGCCGCCCAGGCCCACCGCGTGGCGGGTCCGGACGAACGCCAGCGCCTCCTCGCCCTGCACCACGTGCCGCCCGGCGGCCATCTTCAGGTGCGAGTACGGGTCGTCGATGGCGGTGGCCGCGCACACCTCGACGCCGCCGACCGCCGTGGAGAGTGACTTCACCGCCTCGAAGTTGACCATCATGAAGTGGTTGATCCGGACGCCCGTCAACTTCTCCACGGTCTTCCAGGTGCAGCCCGGGTCCCGACCGTCCTGCCCCAGGCTGGTGTTGAACATCGCCCGCGCCTCGCCGGGGATGCGCCTGCTGCCGCTGCGGCACTCGGGGACGGTCACCATCAGGTCGCGCGGGATCGACACCACCGTGGCGTTGCTGCGGTCCCTGGAGATGTGGAACAGCAGCGTGGTGTCCGCATGCCCGGTGGACCCCTCGTCGCCGTACTCGCGGCCCAGGCCGACCCGGCTGTCGGTGCCGATCACCAGCAGGTTCAGCGCGTCGTTGGTCGCCTGCGGGCGCTCCGACTCGTCGCCGACCTGGACCTTCACCGAGGAGATGTTCCGGTTGAAGTGCCGGTACACGTAGAACGCCCCGCCGCAGCCCGCCACCAGCACCAGGCCCAGCGAGCCGGCCACCCAGGCCAGCAACCGCCGCCCGCGCACCACCCGGCCGCGCCGCCGCGCCGACCGCCCGCCCGCCACCGCACTGGCACTCCGCGCCCGCCGGCCGGAGTTGTCCGAGTCGCCCCGGTTCCGGTGTCCGCTGTTCATCCGGGCCACCCTAGAGGAGCCCGTTCGGCGAACCACCCCGCTCCGGGCCGCCGTCACCCGTGGGAGCGGCGGGAAACGACAACGGCGCGCCCCGCCCGGATCACCTCACCAGGCAGCGCGCGCCGTCGTCACGGGATGGTCAGCCGAGACGCAGCGTCACTCGTTCGGATTCAATCCGCTGCTGCCACTGACGGTCCGTCAACTGGCCGGAGTTTCGGCACAGAACGACCGACGCCCCGGCCGCCAGCGGCGCCAGCAGACCCGCCTCCAGCCCCGTCCAGTCGTCGAACGACAGCGTCGACAGAACACGACTTCCGCTGTCCAGGCCCAGCCGGGCCGCGCCCTCCCGGGCCAGCGCCACCGCCTGCTCGCCCGTCAGCTTCAGCGCCAGCCCGTCCACCGACGACTCCAGCGCCACCGCCTGCGGATCCACCGGCGAGTACGGGGCGAACCGGTCGCCCTGCCCGGGCACCTCCGCCGCGTAGTCCAGGAACCCGTCCGGCTTCTGCGGGAACCGGCCGCCCAGCGGACGCAGCGCCAGCGCCACCCGCTCCCCGGGGCACTCCTGCGCCGCCTCCAGGCCCTCCGGACCCGACACCACCAGGTCCGAGTCCTTCGGCTCACCGCCCGGCACCGCGACCACACCCACCGACCAGCACGCCAGCAGCCACACCGCGCTCTGCCAGTGCGCCGGCAGCAGCAGCGCCGCCCGGTCGTCCGGCGAGGCGTTCAGCTCGTCCTGCAACAGGTTGGCCGTCTTCGCCACCCAGTTGTCGAAAGTCTTCGCCGACAACTCCACCCGTTCCCCGGTCGAGTCGTCGTAGAAGGTCACCAGAGGGCGGGACGGATCGGCACCGGCCCCGGCGCGCAGGTAGGCCTGCAACAGCTCGGCGGGGGTGCGGGCTTCGGCAGCGAAAAGCGCAGTCATGGTGCGGTCCAGCCTACGTCCTGCAACCGGCCGGACGGGAGGGTGCCCGCCCGTCCACCCGCCGCGCCGCGTTACCCTCGCAGACGCCCCCGCCACCCGCACACCCCGAGGAACTCCGATGCCAGAGCTGACCCGACAGTGGCGGCCCGGCTACCCCCTCGACCTCGGCCGCACCCTCTACCCGCTGCAACGCGGCACCGGCGACCCCGCCTTCCGCCGCGACCCCGACGGCACCGTCTGGCGCGCTTCCCGCACCCCCGACGGCCCCGGCACCCTGCGCATCCGGCCCGACCACGACGAGATCGCCGCCACCGCGTGGGGCCCCGGCGCGAACTGGCTGCTCCAGCAACTTCCCGCGCTGCTCGGCGCCGAGGACGACCCGGCCGGCCTCGTACTGCCCCCCGGACCGCTCCGCGACGCCCAACGCACCTGCCCCGGGCTCCGGTTGACCCGCACCGGCCTGGTGATGGAGTCCCTCGTCCCCGCCGTCCTGGAACAGAAGGTCACCACCGGCGAGGCCTACCGCGCCTGGCGCACCCTGCTCCGCGACTACGGCACCCCCGCCCCCGGCCCCGCCGCCGACCTCGGCCTGCGGGTCGCCCCCTCCGCCCGCGACTGGTCGCTGATCCCCAGCTGGGCCTGGCACCGCGCCGGCGTCGATCCCAAACGCTCCGCCACCGTCCAGCGCGCCGTCCGCCTCGCCGCGAAGCTCGAAGCCGCCTCCACCATGCCCTCCGCCGACGCTTTCGCCCGCCTCACCGCCGTCCCCGGCATCGGCACATGGACCGCCGCCGAAACCCTGCAGCGCAGCAACGGCGACGCGGACGCCGTCTCGGTCGGCGACTTCCACCTCCCCAACATCGTCGGCTGGGCCCTGGCCGGCCGCCCCCGCAGCGACGACACCCAAATGCTCGCCCTCCTGGAGCCCTACCGCCCCCACCGCCACCGCCTCTGCCGCATCATCCCCCTCACCGGCACCCGCCCACCCAAGTACGGACCCCGCCTCACCCCGAACGACCACCGGGCAAGGTGAACATTGCGGGCGCGAATCCAGGGGCCCGGGGGTGCGAAACCAGGGGCCCGGGGAACGGCGGGGCCGGGTCTGCTGGTGATCAACAGGGCGCTTGGCGTTCCGCCGTTTCTGGTCCCCGCCTTGACCCCACCCCGCCGCTTCCCGGCCCCCGGCGCGCCTACCTCACCGTCAAAAAGTCATCCGCAGACCGTGGCTGACGCACCTTCGGCTCCTCCGCCGACCGGCCGACGGCAATCGCACCCATCGGGTCCCAGTCCGCAGGGAGGTCCAGTACGTCCCGGACGGTCTCCCGGCAGAACATCGTCGAAGACACCCACGCCGAGCCGTACCCCTCGCCGGTGAGGGTGACCAGCAGGTTCTGCACCGCAGCCCCGATCGCGACCGTGAACATCTCCCTCTCGGCCCCCGCCCGCCTCGCGTCCGGGTACTCGTGCGAGCCGTCCATCACCATGCACGGAATCACCAAGTACGGCGCCCCGCGCAACACTTCGCCACGGGCGGTGCGCCGCGCGATGCGCTCCTCGGACCACCCGTCGAGCTCCCGCAGGTCGCGCTGCCAGGCGCCGAGCATCGCGTCCAGCAGCCGCGTCCGGCTCTCCGCGGATTCGAGCAGCACGAACCGCCACGGAGTGGTGTGATGCGGCGCGGGCGCGGTGACGGCGGCGGCCACGGCACGTCGCACCGCACCGCCGTCCACCGGTTCGTCGGTGAACGCCCGGACGGTCCGTCGCAGTGTGACGGCCTCCCGGATCGCCTCCGACGTTCCCAGCCGGAACATGTCGTTCTCGGCGGGGCGGATGATCGGCCGGACCCCGTCCCCGTCCTCCGCGGTGACGAGCTGCGGCAGCCCGCGCACGATCGCGACGGGCGTGCCGGTGGCCTTGCCCTTCACCAGGTCGGTGGCGGCGGCGAGTTCGTCGGCGGTGGCGGTGACGGTCAGGCGCAGTTCGTTGCCGTGGCTGTCGGTCCGCCCGCGGTGGTCCTCCAGCACCGACAGTCCGGCCGCGCCGATGGCCACATCGGTGAGGCCGTTGCGCCAGGGCCGCCCGAAGGTGTCGGTGACGATCACCGCGAGCCGCCGTCCGGTCAACTCCTGGAGCCGGGCGCGCAGTCGGCGCGCGCTCGCGTCGGGGTCGAGCGGCAGCAGCAGGACGGTGCCGGGGGCGGTGTTGGACGCGTCGACGCCCGCGGCGGCCATCACCAGGCCGTTGCGGTTCTGGACGATCCGGGCGGCGCCGCGCCGGGCGACCACCCGGACGGTCTCGGCGTCGATCGCGGCTTCGCGGTCCGTCGCGTGCAGCAGCCGGCCCTCGGCCTTGGAGACCACCTTGGAGGTGATCGCCAGGATGTCGCCGTCCTCGAACTCGCCCGCCTTGGCGATCAGTTCGGCGAGGTCGTCGCCCGCGGCGATCTCCGGCAGCCCGGTGACGGGCAGCAACCGCAGCCCGTCGGTGGTCACTTGGCGACCTCGGCGGCCAACTCCAGTGCGGCGCGGGCCATCTCGGCGGTGGCGTCGACGTCGGTCATCAGCAGCGGCACGGCCCGGCAGGCGATTCCGGCGGCCTCCACCTCGGCGACGGCGGCGGCGTCCGAGCTGTCCACCAGCCAGCCGTCCAGCAGCCCGCCGGAGGTCCGCGCGCCGTAGTGCTTGGCGACGGCGGCGGCCGAGGTCTCCACACCGACCGCGGCGAGCACCTTGTCGGCCATGCCACGCACGGGCGCGCCGCCGATGATCGGGGACAGGCCCACCACGGGGGCGTTCGCGCCGGCCACCGCCTCCCGGATGCCGGGGACGGCGAGGATGGTGCCGATCGACACCACCGGGTTCGACGGCGGCAGCAGCACCAGGTCGGCCCCGGCGATGGCCTCCAGCACACCGGGCGCGGGCTTCGCGGTGCCCGCGCCGACCGGGATGATCGCCTCGGCGTCCACGGCGGCGTGCAGCCGCACCCAGTACTCCTGGAAGTGCACCACCCGGGGGCCGTCCGCGTCGGTGATCCGGACGTGCGTCTCCACCCGGTCGTCGCTCATCGGCAGCAGGCGCACGCCCGGCTTCCACCGGGTGCACAGCGCCTCGGTGACGGCGGACAGCGGGTAGCCGGCGTCGATCATCTGGGTGCGGACGAGGTGGGTGGCGAAGTCCCGGTCGCCGAGCCCGAACCAGTCGGGGCCGACGCCGTAGGCCTTCATCTCCTCCTTGATCGACCAGGTCTCGTCGCGGCGGCCCCAGCCCTGTTCCTCGTGGATGCCGTCGCCGAGGGTGTACATCACGGTGTCCAGGTCGGGGCAGACCTTCAGCCCGTACAGGTGGATGTCGTCGCCGGTGTTCCCGATCACGGTGATCTCGTCCGTCGGCGCGACCGCCGCCCGCAGTCCGCGCAGGAACCTGGCCCCGCCGATGCCGCCCGCCAGTGCAGTGATTCGCATGGCTTCATCCTGCCAGCGGGTCAGTGCACCCGGTGACGGAGCCGCTGGGTCGCCGCCGGGTACTGGTTCATCTCGACCAGGCCGGGCGTGTACAGGTGGACGGAGACCGCGGGCTCCAGCGAGGCGTTGACCATCTCGTGCAGGTGGCCGGTGGCGAGCACCCGCAGCCCGCCGGGGGTCAGGGCGCGCGAGCCCTCGCCGCCCGCCGTCAACGAGCGTTCGGTGAGCTCACCCTGAAGGACTGTCATCACACCGGCGGAGCGGCCGTGGTCGTGGAAGCCGCTGGACTGGCCGGGCAGCCAGCTGAGCAGCCACACCTCGTAGCCGGGGCCGGTCTCCAGCCGGGAGTACCAGCGGGTCAGCGCGTCGTAGCGGACCAGTGGCTCCCAGCGGGCGCGGTCGGCGGCGATCTCCCGGACCAGCCGGGCGTAGCCGGCGACGGTGGTGGGGTGCGCGGGCAGGTCGGTGCGGGCCAGGTGCGGGAAGGCCGTCGGGTCGCCCGCGATGGACACGTCGCTCAGACCGTCGGTCCAGCGCGGGGCGGCGGCAGGGGTGACGGGCAGGCGGTTGCGGTCGCGGTTGCGCTTGCGGAGGCGGGGCATTCGCACGGTGTGACGTCCTCGGGTTCGGCTGCGGGCAAGGATCAGCCGGATCCGCGAGAGCGTTCAGTTCAGGGGGACTGTCGCGCGGTCGGCCTCTGTTCCGGGGCGGCGCGCGGTGGGACGCGGGCGCCTAGATACAGCGGAGACAGCGGCAACAACACGAGAAGTTCGCGGCAGCACCGAGGAGCGCCTGGCGGCGCCGGTCGGCGAAGAGGGCCGGGAACTCGGACATGCGGGCAAGCAGACCGCAACCGACCCTCCAGTGTCAAGGAGCCAGGTCGGACATTCGGGTCACATCGGCCTGGAAGCGCCGGATGGGGTGATAAACGCCCAATCAGGTTTGGATGGGAAGATCAGGGGGAAAGGACGGCGTGAGATCGCCTCGAACCGGCAGGTCGGGCACGGTCGGGCGGGCTGACGACAGGTCAGGAACCAAGGTGGATGTCCGGGTTGTCCGGATATGTACACTATTCGTAGTGGCTTGGTTCCGGGGAGTGAATCCTTGGCCCAATACCAGAGCTCGGCTTGACTGGGCCAGAGTGACGCAACTGTAATTTCTCTCGTGTCGTTCCGCCGCACCGGCAACGGCAACACCACGGGGACGCCAAGAGGGGCAGAGGAGGCGCGCCAGAATGAGCGAGCTCTTTGAGCTGTTGATCGGTGAGGGCATCGAGGAAGACGAAGAGGAACTCGGCTGGCAGGAGCGCGCGTTGTGCGCCCAGACCGACCCCGAGTCGTTCTTCCCCGAGAAGGGCGGATCCACCCGGGAGGCCAAGAAGGTCTGCCTGGCGTGCGAGGTCCGCGCCGAATGCCTGGAGTACGCCCTCGCCAACGACGAGCGGTTCGGCATCTGGGGCGGCCTGTCCGAGCGCGAACGCCGCCGTCTGAAGAAGAGCGCGGTCTGACCTCCCTGCAGACCTCACCCGTGTCGGCGCCTCACCCTCAGGTGGGGCGCTTTCGCATTCCCGCAGCAGCCTGGCCGCCGGTGCCGATACCCGTTGCACCGTCTCTTCACACCACCCGGGAGAACCGGACCAGTCGGAGCCGTTAGTGTGGTGCGTCATCTGCCGTCAAACCCGAACCGGTGGTCCGCGCACCCGATGACTGTCTACAGCCACCAGAGCGGCTTCTCCGCTGCCAGGCCTCCCGCCTACCCGCGCCATCTGGTCACGGCGGTGATCGTCTCGCACGACGGCGCCCGCTGGCTGCCCCAGGCGCTCGCCGGGCTGCTCGGCCAGGACCGGCAGGTCCAGCGCATCCTCGCCGTCGACACCGGCTCCACCGACAACTCCCCGCAGCTGCTCGCCGACACCCTCGGCGACTGGCTCCCCGGCAGCGGCCCGCAGATCCTCGGCCGCCGGGTCGGCTTCGGCCGCGCCGTCGGCGAAGCCGTCTTCAACAGCCCGCCGCTGCGCCCCGAAGACCTCTCCTACAGCCTCGACCCGTCCGGCTACGACCCGGTCACCGGCGGCTGGGACGACTTCGGCGACCCGCTCGCCCACGAGGACGACCTCGGCCGCGGCGGACCGCGCGAGACCAAGCCGGTCGAGTGGCTCTGGCTGCTGCACGACGACTGCGAACCGCAGACCGACGCCCTGCGCCGCCTGCTCCAGGTCGCCGACTCCACCCCGACCGCCGCCGTGGTCGGCCCCAAGCTCCGCTCCTGGTACGACCGCAGGCAGCTGCTCGAAGTCGGCGTCACCATCGCCCGCTCCGGCCGCCGTTGGACCGGACTCGACCGCCGCGAACAGGACCAGGGCCAGCACGACCAGGTCCGCCCGGTGCTCGCCGTCTCCACCGCCGGCATGTTGGTGCGCCGCGACGTGTTCGAGGAACTCGGCGGATTCGACCGGGCGTTGCCGCTGATGCGCGACGACACCGACTTCTGCTGGCGGGTCAACGCGGCCGGCCACCGGGTGGTGGTCGCCCCCGACGCGGTGCTCCGGCACGCCGAGGCCGCCAGCCGCGAACGCCGCGCCATTGACTGCGGCCCCGCCCACCCGCACCGGGTCGACAAGGCCGGCGCCGTCTACACCCTGCTCGCCAACTCCAAGGGCGCGCTGTTCCCGTACGTCCTGCTCCGGCTGATCGTCGGCACCCTGGTGCGGGTGATCGGCAACCTGGTCGGCAAGGACCCCCGGCAGGCCTACGACGAGATCGCCGGCCTCGGCCACGAACTGGTGCGCCTGCCACGGCTGATGGCCGCCCGCGCGCAGCGTCGCAAGACCCGCTCGGTCGACTCGATGGACGACCGCACCCTGTTCCCCCCGCCCGGCGCCACCGTCCGCCTCGCCGTCGAGAACATGGTCGGCTCGCTCGGCATCGGCGGCGCCGACGACGCGGGCGCCGGCCGGCACGGCTCCGTCGAGTCCGGGCCCGGCGAGGACGACACCGACGACCTGGTGGTCGAACAGTTCGCGCTGCTCAAGAAGCTGGTACGGCGGCCCGCCCCGGTGCTGTTCGCCGCGCTGCTGCTGGTCGCGCTGGTCGCCTGCCGCAACCTGATCGGCTCCGGCTTCCTGCAAGGCGGCGCGCTGCTGCCCGCCGGCGAAGGCGCGGCCGGCCTGTGGAACATGTTCGCCGACCCCTGGCACCCCGTCGGCACCGGCTCCACCGCCGCCACCCCGCCCTACCTCGGCGTGCTGGCCATCCTCTCCTGGGCGCTGTTCGACCACGCCGACCTGGCGCTCACCCTGATCGTGGTGCTCTCGGTGCCGCTCTCCGCGGTCGGCGCCTACCTGGTCTCCCGTCCGCTGATCGCCTCCAAGCTGGTCCGCGCCTGGGCCAGCGCCACCTACGCGCTGCTGCCCGCCGCCACCGGAGCGCTCGCCCAGGGCCGGATCGGCACCGCCGTGCTCGCCGTGCTGCTGCCGCCGCTGGCCCGCGCCGCCGCGATCGCCGCCGGCCTCGGCATCCGCAAGGAGACCGCCGCCAAGGGCGCCCGCCCCGGCTGGCGCTCCGCCTGGATGACCGTGCTGCTGCTCACCGTCAGCACCGCCTTCGTCCCGCTCGTCTGGGCCATAGCGGTGCCGCTCTGCGTGGCCGCGCTGGTCCACGCGGTGCTCCGCGGCGGGGCGTTCGGCTCCGGCATGCAGGCGGTGCGGCTGCTCGGCCTGCGCGTCGTGGTGATCCTCGGCGTGCCCGTGCTGGTGCTCGCCCCCTGGTCGATCCAGGTCCTCGCGCACCCGTCCCGGCTGCTGCTGGAGGCCGGTGTCCCCGGCTTCAGCGGCCCGGCCGCCGACCCGCTCGGCCTGGTGCTGGTCAACCCCGGCGGCGCCGGCGTCCCCCCGGTGTGGCTGTCGGCCGGCGTGGTGCTGTCCGCGCTTGCCGCGCTGCTGCGCGCCGACCGCCGCCGCGCGGTGCTCGCCGCCTGGGGCGCGGCCGCCGCCGGACTGGTCTTCTCGGTCGTGGTGGCCGGAACCGCCGTCACCCCCGCCTCCGGCGGACCCGCCACCGCCGCCTGGGCCGGCCCCGCCACCCTGCTGGCCGGTGTCGCGCTGCTGGCCGCCGCCGCGATCGGCGCCGACGGCGCCAACGCCCGCGTGTCCGGCATCGCCTTCGGCTGGCGCCAGCCGGTCGCCGCGCTGGTGCTGGCCTTCGCCGTACTGGCCCCCGTCGGCACCGCCGCCTGGTGGGCGCTCGTCGGCGCCGACGGCCCGCTGCGCCGCGACACCGCCGCGCAGGTCCCCGCGTTCATCGCGGACGCCGGCGACACCTCCGACCGCTCCCGCACCCTGACGGTCAGCGGCGACGCCGAGGGCACCACGATCCGCTACGCGCTGGTCCGCGGCGCCGGTCTGAGCACCGGTCAGGCCGAGGGCACCGTGGACGAGGCCGCGGACCAGCAGCTCGGAAAGCTCACCGCCAAGCTGCTGGCCGGCTCCGGCGGCGACCTGGCCCGCACCCTGGCCGGGTACGGCGTCAGCTACATCCAGGTCAAGGACCCGGTGATCGGCAAGGTCAAGGACGTCCTCGACACCACCCCGGGCGTGATCCGGCTCAGCCTCGACCACGGCGTCGGCCTCTGGCAGGTCACCGCCGTCCCCGGCACCCGGGCCCAGATCGTCAGCCCCGGCGCCGTCCCGGTGGTCGTCCCGGCCGGCGCCCACGACATCTGGACCACCATCCCGGCCGGCCCGGCCGGCCGCCAGCTGCGGCTCGCCGAACAGGCCGACCCCGCCTGGCAGGCCACCTTGGACGGCAAGCCGCTCAAGGCCGTCACCCTGGACGGCTGGGCGCAGGGCTTCGACCTGCCCGCCGAGGGCGGCCGACTGGACGTCACCCGCACCGGCAGCCTGCTCCACACCGGCTGGGTCTGGGCGCAGCTCGCACTCGGCGTGGTCGTGCTGGTGCTGGCCCTGCCCGGCCGGCGCAACCACAACGACGACGACCTGCCCGAGGAGGTGGTCGCCGCCCAGGCGCTGGCCGCCGCCGCGCAGGCCCAGGCCCCCGCCCCCGGCAGCCGCCGGGCCCGCCGGCTCGCCGAACGCGGCGAGGGCGAGGACCCGCAGGCCGAACCCGGCGTCTACGCCCCCGGCATCCCGGCCCAGCCGGCCGGCGACCCCGAGCCCGCCCCGGCCTACCAGGCCGAGTCCGAGCCGTTCGCCGACCCGTACCAGGCCGACCCCTACCAGGCGGACCCGTACCAGCAGCAGGGCTACCAGTCGGACGGCTACGGCCACGACTACACCCAGCAGCAGCCGGTCGGCGCGCCCTACCAGCCCGAGACGTACGACCAGTACGGCCAGCAGCCCGGCTACGGCTACGACACCCCGCCCGCCCAGGGCTGGACCGATCCGTACGCCGCCGGCGCCGGTTACCCGCAGCAGCAGGACGGGCAGCAGGACGGGCAGCAGCAGACCTGGCTGCCCGAACAGCAGCAGCCCACCACCTACTACGACCCCAACGACCCCTACGGCGGCGGCCACCACCCGCAGCAGCCCGGGACGGGGAGCTGATCCGCGATGAAGAGGCCCACCCTGAAGACCCCCAAGCTGAAGGCCCCCGACCTGAGCGCGGTGAAGGGCGGCAGCCGCACCGGCCAGTCGCTGCTCGCCGCGGTCGTGGTGCTCGGCCTGGTGTTCGGCATCGCCGAGCTGCGCGCCCCCGTCGCCCCGGCCACCGGCGCGGCCGGCCAGCGCACCACGGCGCAGGTCGAACGCAGCGCGCTGGTCTGCCCGATGCCGCTGCAGGGCGCGGTCGGGCAGACCAGCCTGACCCTGTTCAGCCCCGAGGGCGGCAGCGGCAACGCGGGCACCGGCGTGCTCGGCGACGTCAGGCCCGACAACGTGCTGGCCGCGCAGAGCCCCGCCCGGCCCGCCGGCGGCCCCTCCGGCGACCCGTCGGGGCAGCCCTCGGGCCAGCCGTCCGGGCAGTCGTCCGGTCAGCCCTCCGGTGCGCCGTCGGGCGGCCCCGGCAAGCAGTCCGGGGCGGTGTTCGACGCCCGGGTCACGCTCGCCAAGCCCGGTGTCCCGGTCAGCGGGCCGGCCGCCAACAACGACAACGCCCCCGGCACCTTCGCGATCGCCACCGGCAGCTTCGCCCCCGGGTTCACCGCCACCCAGACCACCACCTCCGAGCAGGGCTCCGCCGCACTGTCCGGCGCCCGCTGCGCGCCTTCCGGCACCAGCTTCTGGTTCTCGGGCGCCAGCACCGTCAGCGACCGGTACGACTACATCACCCTGGTCAACGCCGACAGCCTGCCCGCCGTGGTCGACCTGCGGCTGTACGGCGACAAGGGCCTGATCGACAACGACCTGGCCACCGGCATCGCGCTCGCCCCCGGCACCTCGCAGTCGATCGCGCTCAACGGGCTCAGCAAGGGCCCGGTCGCCGACCTCGCCGTGCACGTGGTCGCCCGCAGCGGCCGGATCGGCGCGGGCCTGCACGCCCGCGACAGCAACAAGGGCGCCGACTGGCTGGAGCCGTCCGCCGACCCCGCCCCCGCCGTCACCATCCCCGGCATCCCCGCGGACGTCACCACCGCCCACCTGGTGGTGGCCACCGACTCCGCGGACGACGCCGACCTGAAGGTCCAGCTCTCCGGCAAGAACGGCTGGTTCACGCCCGCCAACAAGGAGAGCATCCACGTCAAGGCCGGCATGACCGCCGTCCTGGACTTCCAGTTCACGGCGGACACCCGGGACGGCGTCAGCGCGATCCGGCTCACCCCGTCCGACCCCAACCACGTCACCCCCGTGGTGGCCGGGCTGCGGGTGGACCGGGAGAACAAGGGCAAGACCGAGGCCGCCTGGCTGGCCGGCGGCACCCCCGTGGGTGCCCGGGCCTCGATCGCCGACAACCGCGGCGGGCAGACCACCCTGCTGCTGACCGCCGCCGACTCCGACGCCAAGGTCCGGGTCTCCTCCTCGGCCGGCGCGAGCGGCGGCACCCCCGTGACCAAGGAGGTGTCCGTCCCGGCGGGCACCACCGTCGCCGTGGACGGCATCGACCCGGCCGGCCTGAACGGGCCGTACGCGCTCACCGTGGAGACCCTCAGCGGCGGCCCGGTGTTCGCGGCCCGTCAGCTGGCCACCAACGTCAAGGACGTCCCCGCCTTCACCACCCAGCAGCTGCGCGACGACCACGCCACCGTCCAGGTGCCGCAGGTCACCGGCGACCCCGGCGTGGTGCTCAAGTAGCGTGCCGCGGCGAGGAGTCGGCGGCCCCGGCCGGCTACTCCTCGCCGTACCGCGGGTCGATCGCGTCCGGGGACAGCCCCAGCAGCTCCGCGACCTGCTCGATCAGGACCTCGTGGACCAGCGCGGCCCGGTCCTCCTTCGCCTTCGCGCGGATCTCCACCGGCCGCCGGTAGACCAGGATCCGGCTGCGCCGCCCCTTGCCGCCGGGAATCACCCGGCCGAGCGGCACCCCGTCCAGGTCCGGCTCGCCCTTGACGGGCAGCGGCACCTCCAGGACGGCGAACTCCACGTCCTCCAACTGCGGCCAGCGCCGCAGCAGCCGCTCCATCGACTCCCGGACGTAGTCGTCGAAGAGCTCGGAGCGGGTCAGCGAAATGGGCACCTGCGGCGGGGCCAGCGGCCCGCGCAGGCCACGGCCGTGCCGGTCGCGGTGCCTGCGGCGACCGGGACCGGGCGGGGACGGGGGTGTCGAGCTGTCCATAGCAGTGTCGAGAGTAGTCCCTGGATGCCCCGAAGTGGACCACTCGGGCACGGCGCGTGACGGCACCGGGACACGCGAGCCGGGGGCGGGTCTTCGCGGCCCGGTCCCACTTGCGGTACCGTCCACCCTCGTGAGCTCTGTACGTCGTTGTTCGCGGACCGCGTGCGGCCGTCCGGCCGTGGCGACGCTGACGTACGTCTACGCGGACTCCACCGCGGTGCTCGGCCCGCTCGCGACGTACGCCGAACCGCACTGCTACGACCTGTGCGCCGAACACGCCGAGCGCCTCACCGCCCCGCGCGGCTGGGAGGTGGTCCGGCTGGCCGCCGAGACCAACCCGCTGCGGCGCAGCAGCGACGACCTGGAGGCGCTGGCCAACGCGGTGCGCGAGGCCGCCCGCCCGCAGGAGCGGACGTCCCGTCAGGGCCCCCCGCCGGACGGCGAGTCCGGCCGCCGCGGCCACCTGCGGGTGCTGCGCTCCCCGGACAACTGAGCGACCCCGCACCGGCCTGACACCTGAGCTTCCCCGGAGCCGGGTACGCTGCCCATCTGCGGCTCGGACGGCGCGTCCGGTATGCGCGCAGCACATCGCAGCACACACACGGGAGCATTCTGGTGCGGGACCTCAAGCAGCTTGTGAAGGCGTACGACGTCCGGGGCGTCGTGCCGGACCAGTGGGACGAGTCGCTGGCGTACGCCTTCGGTGCGGCCTTCGTCGAGGTGGTCGGCGGCAGCGCCGTCGTGGTCGGCCACGACATGCGCCCGTCCTCGCCGTCGCTGTCCCGCGCGTTCGCCGAGGGTGCTGCCTCGCGCGGCGCCGACGTGGTCGAGATCGGCCTCTGCTCGACCGACCAGCTGTACTACGCCAGCGGCAGCCTGGACCTGCCCGGCGCGATGTTCACCGCCTCGCACAACCCCGCCCAGTACAACGGCATCAAGCTGTGCCGGGCCGGCGCCGCCCCGGTCGGCCAGGACACCGGCCTGGCCGACATCCGCGAGCTGGTCGAGTCCTGGCTGGACGAGAACGGCAAGGTGCACGTCCCGGCCTCCGACGCCGTCACCGGCACGCTGTCCGCCAAGGAGACCCTGGACGGCTACGCGGCGCACCTGCGCAAGCTGGTCGACCTGACCGGGATCCGCCCGCTGAAGGTCGCCGTGGACGCCGGCAACGGCATGGGCGGCCACACCGTGCCCACCGTGTTCGACGGTCTGCCGCTGGACGTCGTCCCGATGTACTTCGAGCTGGACGGCACCTTCCCCAACCACGAGGCCAACCCGCTGGACCCGGCCAACCTGGTCGACCTGCAGGCCAAGGTCCGCGAGGTCGGCGCCGACATCGGCCTGGCCTTCGACGGCGACGCCGACCGCTGCTTCGTGATCGACGAGAACGGCGACCCGGTCTCCCCGTCCGCGATCACCGCCCTGGTCGCCGAGCGCGAGATCGCCCGCGCCCAGGCGAACGGCGAGGCGCAGCCGACCATCATCCACAACCTGATCACCTCCTGGACCGTCCCCGAGGTGGTCCGCGACCTCGGCGGCGTCCCGGTCCGCACCCGGGTCGGCCACTCCTTCATCAAGCAGGAGATGGCCGTCACCGACGCGGTGTTCGGCGGCGAGCACTCCGCGCACTACTACTTCCGCGACTTCTGGCGCGCCGACACCGGCATGCTGGCCGCGCTGCACGTGCTGGCCGCCCTCGGCGGGCAGCAGGCGCCGCTGTCCGCGCTGACCGAGCAGTACAACCGGTACGCCGCCTCCGGCGAGATCAACTCCACCGTCGCCGACCAGGCCGCCGCCACCGAGAAGGTCCGCGCCGCCTACGCCGGCCAGGAGGGCGTCACCGTCGACGAGCTGGACGGCCTCACCGTGGCCGGCCCGGACTGGTGGTTCAACCTGCGCGCCTCCAACACCGAGCCGCTGCTCCGCCTGAACGCCGAGGCCAAGGACCCGGCGAAGATGGAAGAGCTGCGGGACGGCGTGCTGGCCATCGTGCGGGCCTGACCGCCAGGTCAGCCAGCCGCTGACTTTTCGGGTGCCCCGGCCGGTAGGGTTACCACCGGCCGGGGTACTGCTGTGTCACCGGCCATCCGTACCGCGACAGCCCACAGATCCGGAGCCCGACCACCATGAGCCTGCCGTCCTTCCTGCTGGAGATCCTGGTCTGCCCGGAGTGCCGCGCGCCGCTCGCCGAGGAGATCGAGGGCGAGACCCACGAGCTGCGCTGCACCGGCGAGGGCTGCGGCCTGGTGTACCCGGTGCGCGACGGCATCCCGGTCCTGCTGGTGGACGAGGCCCGCCGCCCGTCCTGACCCTGCCCCGCCAGTCGCTGGAGGCCAGCCGCCATGTTCGACGACTCCCTGCTGGACGACCCGGCCGCCCTGCAGCGTGCCGACCGCCGACGTGAACTGCTGTCCCTGGCCGGGGCGGGCGCCCGGATCCGGGTCGCGCTGCGCCGCGCCGACGCGGCCGGCGTGAACGCGCTGAACCCGGAGGGCCGCCCGCGCGCGGTGCTGGTCGCCGGGCACGGCGGGGTGCTGACCGCCGCCGCGGTGCTGGCCGCGCTGGCGGTGCCCAGCTGCCAGGTGTGGCCGTTGCCGCCCGCCGACGCCCGCCCCGCCGGGCCCGCCTTCACCGACGGCGAGTCCTGGCAACTGCCCGGCTGGGCAGGCCCGTTGGACCTGGTGGTGCTGGCCAGCGCCGGCGGCCGCGAGGGCGGCATGATCAACCTCGCCGAGCAGGCGTACACCCGCGGCTGCGCGATCGCGGTGATCGCCCCCGACGGCTCGGAGCTCGCCGAGGCGGCCCTCCAAGTACGCGGCCTGCCACTGCCGTTCGAGCCGAGTGCGGTGGAACCCGCCGGCGCCGACGCCGAACCCGACCTGCCCGCCGAGGACCCGGCCGCGCTGTGGGCGGTGCTCGCCCCGCTGCTCACGCTGGCCGACCGGATCGGCGTGGCCCCGCTCGCCCCCGGTTCGCTGGAGGCCGCCGCCGACCGGCTGGACGAGGTGGCGGTGCGCTGCCGCCCCGACGCCCAGGCGTACGACAACCCGGCCAAGACGCTGGCCGGCCAACTCGCCGAGACCGTTCCGCTGCTGTGGTCCGACGGGGCCCCGGCCGCCGCGGCGGGGGAGCGGTTCGCCGCGGCCCTCGCCGACCGGGCCGGCCTGCCCGCGCTGACCGCCCGCCTCCCGCAGGCGCTGACCGCGCACCGCGGCATGTTCAACGGGCGGCTGGGCGCCGGAGCCGACCCCGACGACTTCTTCCGCGACCGGGTCGACGAGCCGGTGCCGCTCCAGCTCCAGGTGCTGATGCTCCGTCACACCCCGGGCGTCGCCGAACTGGAGGAGCCGGCCTGGCCGGTCGACCGGGCCCGCCGCCTGGCGGCCGCCCACGAGGTGCGGATCACCGAGCACACCTCCAGCCTGGAGGACCCGCTGCAGGCGCTGGCCGAACTGATCGGCCTGACCGATTTCGCGGCCGTGTACCTGGGCCTGGCCACCCGGGACTGACAAGGTATCGTCCCCTCTCGTCAACCAAGGCCCGGCAAAGTCAGGGCCCGCTGCGGAGGGAAGTACCGGGTTGAGTACCGAAGGCGGCACCAAGGCTCTGGTGGCGGCACTGTCCGCGAACCTCGGCATCGCGCTCAGCAAGTTCGTGGCGTTCGCGTTCTCCGGTTCGTCCTCGATGCTCGCCGAGGGCGTGCACTCGCTGGCCGACTCGGGCAACCAGGTGCTGCTGCTGGTCGGCGGCAAGCGCTCGCAGCGGGCCGCCACCGAGGAGCACCCGTTCGGGTACGGCCGCGAGCGGTACGTTTACGGGTTCCTGGTCTCCATCGTGCTGTTCAGCCTCGGCGGCATGTTCGCCATCTACGAGGGCTACGAGAAGATCAGCCACCCGCACGAGCTGGAGAACTGGTACTGGCCGGTCGGCGTGCTGGTGTTCGCCATCCTGCTGGAGGGCTGGTCCTTCCTCACCGCGTTCCGCGAGGCGTCCAAGGCCAAGGGCAAGCACGGCTGGGCGTCCTACATCCGCCGTGCCAAGGCTCCCGAGCTGCCCGTGGTGCTGCTGGAGGACAGCGGCGCGCTGGTCGGCCTGCTGCTCGCGCTGTTCGGCGTCGGCCTGACCGTCGTCACCGGGGACGCGGTGTGGGACGGCATCGGCACCCTGTGCATCGGCCTGCTGCTGGTGGTCATCGCGCTGGTGCTGGCCCTGGAAACCAAGTCGCTGCTGATCGGTGAGTCCGCCGACGTCGAGGTGGTGGCGAAGATCCGCGAGGCGCTGGTCGACCACGACACCGTCACCGGCGTGATCCACATGCGCACGCTGCACGTCGGCCCCGAGGAACTGCTGGTCGCCGCGAAGATCGCCGTCAACGCGGAGGACAGCGCCGCCGTGGTCTCCGAGGCGATCGACCGGGCCGAGGTCCGGGTCCGCAGGGCGGTGCCGATCGCCCGCGCCATCTACCTGGAGCCGGACGTCTGGTCCGAGGAGAAGGCGCTGGCCGGGCCGGACGCCGAAGCGACGCCGGGCGGTCCGGGCCCGAACGCCCACTGAGCCCCGTCCAATCGGTGTAGATTCGTCGGAGTGCCAAACGTCGCTGCTGATGGCGGTCGATCGGAGCCCGGCTCCGGTCGAGGGAGAGAGGTCCTCCGACGGATTGTGCCGCAGCAGAGGGTTGCCACCGCGCCCCTCTGCCGCTCAGCACACCCGTAACCAGGCCCATGCAGCGAGGAGTTCGCATGTCCATCCAGCCCGCCGGCGACTACAAGGTCGCCGACCTCTCCCTGGCCCCGTTCGGTCGCAAGGAGATCCAGCTCGCCGAGCACGAGATGCCCGGCCTGATGGCGATCCGCGCCGAGTACGCCGCCTCCCAGCCGCTGGCCGGCGCCCGGATCACCGGCTCGCTGCACATGACCGTGCAGACCGCCGTGCTGATCGAGACCCTCACCGCCCTGGGCGCCGAGGTCCGCTGGTGCTCCTGCAACATCTTCTCCACCCAGGACCACGCCGCCGCCGCCATCGCGGTCGGCCCGAACGGCACCCCCGAGGACCCGCAGGGCGTCCCGGTCTTCGCCTGGAAGGGCGAGACCCTGGAGGAGTACTGGTGGTGCACCGAGCAGGCGCTGACCTGGCCGAACGGCCAGACCCCCAACATGATCCTGGACGACGGCGGTGACGCCACCCTGCTGATCCACAAGGGCGTCGAGTTCGAGAAGGCCGGCGCCGCGCCGTCGCCCGACACCGCGGACAACGACGAGTTCCGGATCATCCTGGAACTGCTCAACCGCACCCTGGTCGAGACCCCGCAGAAGTGGACCGAGGTCGCCGCCACCATCAAGGGCGTCACCGAGGAGACCACCACCGGCGTCCACCGCCTGTACGAGATGCACCGCGACGGCAAGCTGCTGTTCCCGGCCATCAACGTCAACGACTCGGTCACCAAGTCGAAGTTCGACAACAAGTACGGCTGCCGCCACTCGCTGATCGACGGCATCAACCGCGCCACCGACGTGCTGATCGGCGGCAAGGTCGCGGTCGTCTGCGGCTACGGCGACGTCGGCAAGGGCTGCGCCGAGTCGCTGCGCGGCCAGGGCGCGCGCGTCATCGTCACCGAGATCGACCCGATCTGCGCCCTGCAGGCGGCGATGGACGGCTACCAGGTCACCACGCTGGACGAGGTCGTCGAGATCGCCGACATCTTCGTCACCACGACCGGCAACAAGGACATCATCATGGCCTCGCACATGGCCCGGATGAAGCACCAGGCCATCGTCGGCAACATCGGCCACTTCGACAACGAGATCGACATGGCCGGCCTCGCCAAGCTCCCCGGCGTGGTGAAGACCGAGATCAAGCCGCAGGTCCACGAGTGGCGCAAGGAGGACGGCCGGACCATCATCGTCCTCTCCGAGGGCCGCCTGCTGAACCTCGGCAACGCGACCGGCCACCCGTCCTTCGTGATGTCCAACTCCTTCGCGAACCAGACCATCGCGCAGATCGAGCTGTTCGCCAAGACCGAGCAGTACCCGGTCGGCGTCTACGTCCTCCCGAAGCACCTGGACGAGAAGGTCGCCCGCCTCCACCTCGACGCCCTCGGCGTCAAGCTCACCACCCTCACCCAGGAGCAGGCCGACTACATCGGCGTCCCGGTCGAGGGCCCGTACAAGGCGGAGCAGTACCGCTACTGACCTCCCCTCGCACCGGTGCCCGGCGCCCCCAGCTGTGGGGGAGCCGGGCACCGGCGCGTTCGCGGGCCTCAGGGCAGCACGTCCACCGACCAGTCGCGGTCGTCCGCGCCGTGCGGCACCACCCGGGCCAGCCAGGTCCGCAGCGTGCTCATCTCGTCCGACGCCGGATGCAGCTCGTCCACGCACCAGCGCATCCCCTGGCCGGACGCGCAGAGCCCGGTGTCCCGCAGCGGCAGCGTGGCCGCCCCGGGGCCCTCCGGCACCGCCGACACCGTGACGGCGTGGCCACCCCGTTCCTGAAGACCCACCTGGGCCGTCCACAGGTCCGCACCGCCCACCGTGCGCCGCAGCGACGCCTGGGTGACCACCGCCTCCGCCGGCAGCGAGGAGAACGCGACCGGCATCGGCGGCGTGTACCTCCCCATCACCACCCCCGCCGCGACCCGCAACGGCACCTGCTGCCGGTCCGCCTCCGCCAGGCCCGTGCTCTCCAGCTGGAACCAGCGACCGTCCGGGCCGCGGAACCGCAACAGGTTCAGCGTTCTCGCGAATCCCGGGTCGCTCGACGACATCCAGTACGCCTCCTGCCCGTTGACCGGCGGCGCGTCCAGGCGCACCCCGTCACCCGGGCCCAGCAGCGGGTCCACCAGCGGGGTCACCCCCACCGGGAACGCGGTCAGGGTGAACTGCGGCCCGGAGCCCGTGGCCAGCACCTCCACCCCAGCCGCGCTCGACCGGTACTCCAGCCCGGTCACCTCGGCCGGCAGCCAGCCGAACCGGGCCGGCACCGTCAACACCGTGCGGCCGGTCACCGGCGCCGGCTGTCCGGCCCGCCCACCCGCCGACGGGCCGGACGGACTCCACCCGGCCCCGTCCCCGCCCAGCAGCGTGAACGACCCCGCAGCCAGCACCGCCGCCGCGGCCGCCACCACCGACCAGGTCCGCCGCCGCAGCACCGCCCGGCCCCGCCGCACCGCCAGCGCCGGATCCACCCGCGACGGCGGGGCCGACGCCTCCTCCGCGGCCACCAAGCGCGCCATCCGCACGGACAGCTCTTCCCCGTCCCCGGTCATGCCTCCGACCTCCCCGTCGGACGGAGCCGCACCGAACGCCGCAGCGCCTGCAACGCCCGCGAACTCTGGCTCTTCACATTTCCGCTCGAACACCCCAGCTCCTCCGCCGTCTGCTCGACCGTCAGATCGCAGTAGTAGCGGAGCACCACGGTGGCCCGCTGGCGCGGCGGCAACGCCGCCAACGCCTCCCGCAGGTCCAGCGACACCGCCAGATCGGCCTCCACCGGCCCCGGCACCTCCGGCGGCCGCGCCGCCGGCCTGGTCCGCCGCCACCACGCGGTGCGCTGCTCCGCCAGGAACGCGTTCACCAGCACCGCCCGGGCATACCCGTCCGGGTTCTCCGCCCGGCTCACCCGCCCCCAGTGCAGATACAGCTTGGTGATCGACTCCTGCACCAGGTCGTCCGCACGATGCCAGTCCGCGCACAACAGATACGCGACACTCCGCAACCAGACCGCCCTTGAGGTCACGAACGCGGTGAACTCCTCGTCCCGCGCCAGCTCCGCCATCTCCGGAGCCCCTCCTCCCAGTGGACCGACGGCACGACCGCACCGCCGACCCCCTGATGCGCCCCGCCCCCACGAAGGTTGCACGGCGAATTACGTAGGCTTCCCCCCATGCCGAACGGCCGCTACACCCTCCACGATCCGCACGACGGAACCCCGCTCGGCGAGGAACGCTTCCAGTGCGCCCCCGGCCCGGCCGGCTGGCGCTACGTGGCCAAGCGCTACCGGCCCGACGGCACCGTCCTCGGCACCACCGACCTCACCCTGGACGCCCGCCACCGGCCGATCCGCGTCGAGCTCCGCAGCGGGGGCTGGCAGGTACGCGGCGGCGCACTCGACGGCGTGCACTGGGTCCGGGCCGCTGCCGACCCCGCCGTCGCCGAAGCCATGGAGGGGGAGGACCGGGCCCACGCCTTCACCGGCGACTCGCCCGCGTTCCTGATCGCCACCGCCCGGCTGCTCGACCTCGACCCCGGCGTCAGTGCCCGGATCCGTCTGGTCTCCTTCACCGGACAGGCCCTCGCCCCCCGCACCCTCGACCAGAGCTGGCAACTGCTCACCGTCGAGGACCACCCCACCGACACCGGCCCGCTCCCCGTCGAGCACTACCGGGTCACCGACCTCGAAACCGGCGAGCTCCGCGACATCCACCTCACCGGGGACGTGCTGCTCGCCGCCCCCGGCATCGACCTCGAAGAACTCGACAGCCCGCCCAACCCCCGCCGCTGACACGCACGTTCACGCCGGAGGCGCGAACCCGCCACCCCCGTCGGCCGGCGGCTGCGCGGGCTGCGGCGGTGCCAGGGGCGCTGCGGGCGCCACGGGCGCCGGGGGTACCGCGGGCTCGGCGGGCTTCGCGAGCGGGACGGGCTGCGCGACGGGGGCCGGGGCCGCCGCCTGCTCGGGCCGCGCCTGCTGCGGTACGCCGAGCACCCGCACCGGCTTCCCGTTCGGCTGCTGCGCCGGGCCCGCAGGGGCCGGACCGGTCCGCGCGGGCACCGGCACGGACATCGGAGCCGGCATGGGTGCCGGCATCCCGAACATCGGTGCGCCGTACGCCGCCGGGGCCGCCCGCTCCCACTCGCGGCGCTGGCGCTCCATCGTCACCGCGCCCAGGTACACCATCGCCGGCAGGCCCTGCGGCGCCGACCAGCCGATCCGCGCCGCCAGCTCCGCGGCCAGCCGGTCCGCCAGCCCGGCCGCCACCGGCTGGTCCAACTCGCGCATGCGGCTGAGCAGTTGGCGGATCGAGAGCCACAGGCTGTCCGGCACGCCGGACAGGTCCAGCGCCACCAGTTCGGCCCCCAGCATGTGCATCACCTGCGGCGGCACCGGCGGCACCGCCCCGTGGCTGCGGGCGCTCTGCGGCAGCCGCTCCCGGATCACCAGCGTCCCCGCGAAGATGTCGCCCAGCCGGCGCCCCTGCTCCGAGAACAGCGACACCACCACGGCCGGCATCGCCAGCAGACCGAAGTCGATGACCCCCACCAGCCCGCGCACCAGGGCGTGCCGGAACCGGATCGGCCCGCCGTCCGTCCGCACCACCCGCAGCCCCAGCGCCGCCTTCCCCAGCGACCGGCCGCGCGACAGCGTCTCCACCATCACCGGCAGCAGCACCGTGAAGAACACCATCAGCGCGACCACGAACGCGTCTCCCGCCGCCCCCTCGATCGCGGACAGCCCGAAGACCATCGCGATCCCGCAGAAGAAGTACGCCATCATGTACACCGCTGCGTCCAGCAGCCGGGCCAGGGCTCTCGACGGCAGCCTCGCCGTCCGCAGCCCCAGGACGACCGCCTCACCGGTCACCAGCTCGCTCACGCCACCCACCCGTTCCGTTCCCGGGGCGCCGGACGACCCACGTCGCGCGACCCGCCCCCCTCGATCAACAGCGGCAAACATACGGCTGCCCACCCCCGCCCGGTAACCCCGGGAGCCGCATCCGACATCCGCCGACACACCAGGCGCCGCCTCTGGCATGCTGAGCCCCGCACCGCCCCGGCCGCACACCAACCAGTGCCCGCCGTCCTGCCCCGCCGCGCACCCGGAGAGAGCCGCAATGGACCTGGACGTCTTCGTCGCCGCCCACCAGGCGGAATGGCACCGGCTGGAGATACTCAGCGGCCGCCGCCGGCTCACCGGCGAGGAGTCCGACGAACTGATCACCCTCTACCAGCGCGCCACCAGCCACCTCGCCCAGGTCCAGGCCGCCGCCCCGCACCCCGGCCTGGAAGGACGCCTCACCACACTCGTCGTCCGCGGCCGCAACGCCGTCGCCGGCGCCCGCAGCTCCTCCTGGCGCGACGCCGCCCGCTACTTCACCACCAGCTTCCCCGCCGCGCTGTACCGCGCCCGCCGCTGGTGGCTGACCATCGGCCTGGTCTTCTTCCTCCTCAGCGCCCTGGTCGCCTGGTGGATCGGCACCAACCCCGACGTCCGCAACGCCCTGATCCCGCCGGACCAGCTGAACGACCTCACCAAGCCCGGCGGCGAGTACGAGGCCTACTACACCGACCACCCCTCGGCGAACTTCGCCGCCAAGGTGTGGACCAACAACGCCTGGGTCGCCGCCTACTGCCTGATCTGCGCCGTCGTGCTCGGCATCCCGGTCATCTTCATCCTGCTCAGCAACATGATCAACCTCGCCGTCGGCCTCGGACTGATGGCCTCCGCCGGCCGCCTCCCGCTCTTCCTGGGCCTGCTCATCCCGCACGGCCTGCTCGAACTCACCGCCGTCTTCGTCGCCGCCGGCCTCAGCCTCCGCCTCGGCTGGACCGTCATCGACCCCGGCCCCCGCACCCGCACCGTGGCCCTCGCCGAGGAAGGCCGCGCCGTCATCGGCTCCGTCATCGGCCTCGCCGCCGTCCTCCTGGTCACCGGCATCATCGAAGGCTTCGTCAGCGGCTCCGCCCTCCCCACCTGGCTCCGGGTCGGCATTGGCCTCACCGTCGAGGCGCTCTTCCTCGTCTACGCCCTCGTCCTCGGCAAGCACGCCGCCGCCCGCGGCGAGCTCGGCGACGTCGAAGCCGCCGACCGCACCGACCACCAGCCGATGGCCGCCTGACCACGGCGTGCCTGGTCACGGGTGCCGTTTTAAACCTGGTAGCCTGGTGATCACCCCGAGGGATCATTGACTTGATCTTTCCGGGTCAGTAGGTTTGAACGGTTGGGCGCGATTGGACTTACAGTCCGCCCGGGCGTAGGGTCTACGACATCGACAGGAACACGGCGGGCATCCGAGAGGGTGCAGGACGGGTTCCGGCGAAAAACCCCGAAGCAGAGCGACGCAGAACCTTTGATAAGGTCTGTAGCGAAGTCGAAGGAATTCCCACTCCAGCGGGAAGCAAAAATCGGATCGAATGAAACTCCGGAAAACGGAGCGGAAAACATCTGATAAGCTGGAAACACGAAAGAACGAAGCGCCCGGAGGGCAGGTCGGAAGGCCGCCTGAAGGAAGTGTCCGTTCCTTGAGAACTCAACAGCGTGCCAAAA